>JADFRO010000246.1 GCA_022561255.1 Planctomycetota bacterium
CCGCCTCATCCAGAATGCTGTCCAACTGCTCCAGGACATTGATTCCCGTTCCCGTCTCCGGTTGTACGGCCGTCGCCACCGGCGCGGTACGCGTGAACCGTGCGCCCTGAGCCCGGGCGTTACCGTAAACCTCGTCGAGCATTTCCAGAATCTGATATCGCGGGCTTACCACAAACTGGATGGGCCGGGCGAAGTGTTCCTGAACCGCCGCGCGAACCGTAGGGTCCACGGGGTCCGAGACAACGGCGACCAATTCTCCGGAAACCTCGCCGAATAGCAGGCAGTTCTTACGCCGGGCTACGTTCTCCGAAAGACTCATCACCCAGGCGGGGTCGGGACGGCGACGCGTGAGATCCAGGAAGCGCGTGCCGCTGAGGTCGGCGTAAACCTGCGCTACATCGGCCTCGCTAACGGAATCGTGGTCGAGGAGCACTTCAACCAATGGCACTCCACCGATTTCCGACTCGCGCCGCATCGCCGCCAGCGCGACCGGCGTTACGGCGTTGTCGTCGATGAGCTTGGCGACGATCTGATGCTCTGCGGCTGCGGACGCGATCACGACGACACCCGTCCGCGCCCGAGAACAACAACCAGCGCGTCATCGTCCGCCTGGGAACCGGCGAGGTGTGTCGACCAGGTATTGTCCAGCCGAGCGAGGATGTCCTCAGCCGCACCGAACGCCTCGCGCTCAAGCAGTGTGTCGTGAACGCGTTGGTGGCCTAGTACGTCGCCGCCGGCGCTGGTCGCTTCGGTCAGGCCGTCCGTAAAGCAAACCAGGCGGAATGTTTCGGGGAGGTCGACGCGCGTCGTTTCGTACGCGTAATCTCGATCCACCCCGAGCACGAGCGATGTTTGGTCGAGTGTCACCAGTCGGCCGGCCGCTACCATGAGCAGCGGGGGCATTCCGCCCGCGTTGATGTACGTGAGCTTGCCGGCGGACATGTCGATGCCCACGAAGACGCAGGGGAGCACCTGGCGCGCACCGGATGATGCGAGTTGATGATTTAACGTGTTAAACAGAACGGCAGGGTCGGCCAGCACGTCGTCACTGATCGCAAGTGCGGTCCTCATCGATGCTTGGAGAACGCTCGCCTGTACGATTCCGGTCATTCCATGGCCGCCACCGTCGACGATTCCCAGAGCACAGCGCTGTTCGTCCACATGAATGACGGTCGCCACGTCGCCGCAGCGCATCCGTCCGGGATAGTGCTTGGAGGCTACCTCGAATGCGTCGCTCGACGCTATCTCCGGCGAAACCGCACGTTGGACACGGCGAATCGTCGACATCCACGCAGCCCCTTCGCGCGTGGCGTCGTGCGAAAGCCTGCGCGCCGCGTCCCCCAGCAAGGAGCCGATCTGCGCCCCTGCGGCGGTGAGGTATTGGAGCGCCGCGCCGGTGAAGGGGCGCTTGGTATTCGGTCGGTCGACGTAGACGATGCCGACGATCTCACCGCGGTAGGTCAAGGGCGCTACGGCTGCCGTTACGGCGAAGCCCAGCTTCGCGTTGAGCTGCTTGACGGTCTGTGGATACCGACCGGCCACCTGTCGCAGGATCGGAGCGAGCACGAACGATTGGCTTACGGGCGTCAGCGACGCGCCCGACGGACGCTTCAAACCACGTTGCGCCAGCGGACGAAGTTCGGCCTTGCTCTCGCCGCGCAGTGCGATCAACCCGCGCTCGGCTTGAAGGTCGAGCACGATGTTGCTTAGGGCCATCGCCGTGATGTCCTCGGCGCGGGCGGTCAGCGGTTGATTGCTTCCGATCTGGGCGAGTTGCTCGAGCTGTTTGAGCGTGAGCGAAACCGGATTCTTGATCTTTACCCATTCGGCATCGGGCGGATCGGCGCCGTCGGGCGTAAGGAACTCGGTCCCGCCGGCGTCGGGCGAAACGGTATCCTCGATGAATTCCAGAACGCGGTCGCCAACGCGAATGAGATCGCCGGGCGTTAGGACCGTCTCCGTGATCAGCTCACCGTTGACGTGGGTCTTGTTGCGGCTACCGAGATCGCACAGGCGGAAACGCCCGTCGGCGTCGAGCTCGATGCAGGCGTGCTCGCGCGAGATCATGTCCGAATCGAAAGAAATCTGGCAGGCCGGTGTCCGACCGATCACGAATCGCGCGGAGTCGAGCGTTTTCGTACATACACGATCGGCGTCATCAACATAACGCAAAGCGCCCATAGCTGATCAATATAGCCCTGTATCGCGTGGAAGCAAGCGAACGGATCGATCGCACCTCCCCGCTCTGTTTTCGTCTCTTCCCAGTGTGCTCCTACGTCATCGACCGATCGAAACGTCCGTAGCGAAGCCGTTAGCGGTTTCCGAGAACGTGAAGACGACGATCCCGCCGCATAATCCCAGCGAGCTCGCCTGTGCCCAGCGCGGATCCCCAACGCCACGCCGCTCACCGCTTTCGTTGTCAAAGAACGTCCCGCCCCGTGTTCCAAGCGTCAGCGTATCGGAGCACGGCAGGTCGACCGCGTCGCTCGACCTAGGCAGAACGATACCGGTACCGGCGATGCCGATGTTGGCGGTGACGAGGTTCGCCTCCACAAATAGGTCGCCCGGAAGGTTCGAAAGGGGCTCACTGGTGACGTAGAACTCGACGTTGACCGCGTCCGAGTCACTCAGATTTCGGAAGCCGACGCTCACGACGTCCTCGAGCCCGCCACCCAGCCCATCGGGCACCGGGAAGCCCGAGGGCATTTCGACCGCGCAAGCCCCCGCCAAGAGAAGTATCGCTGGGAACGGAACGGCCCGCCGTATCAGCGAGAGAAGGGGCAGTGCAACCATGGCCAATGGAATCCAAGCGTCGCCCCCCAAGCGGATCGGCGCGGCCTCGTGTAGTCAGAATCGTGCTTGGTCGACTCCGTTGTGCTCCCGGAGTGTACGGGCAAGCTGGTCTTCCGGCTACGCAAGCCCGTACCCAGGCCCGGCGACGGTCGATCCGCGTTGGGATAGGGCCAAACACGCCAGCCTGCGACGCCGGGCGGATCGCCCGAGCGGACCGACGGAGTTGAAGTGAACGCTTGGTGCATCTAACGATTGCTACTACAATAGGTTATGTGTTATGAGCATAGGTGGGCCGTGAATTGACACTTCTGGGCATGCCCGTATAATCCCGACCAGGAGTTGTTGACCGTCGCGGCGGCGGCTGGTGGCGTTGATGGGGCTGCCGCGCGTGGACCGGTCTGCTGGAGCGAGGGAAGTACGAAGGTTTTGACATGGCCGATTCGACCATTGCAAGATCCTCACGTGGTGGCTTGGCCTGTGCGAACTGAGACTTCGTCCATGGGTCGTAGCTGTTGGCCGGGACGGACTCCCGCGGGCGATTGGAGTCGCACCATGCACTAGGTTGGCGAGTCCACAATCGACCTGGCCGTTGCTCCGTGTGGGATCGCAGTTTGCGCCCACTTTTTTTTGGTTCGCTGTCGGCGGAGGCTACAGCGTTAGAGGATCGATCAGGGCAAGATGAATACCGACCTAATTCGGTTTATCGATTCGATTAGCCGCGACAAGAGCATCGACAAAGAGAGCGTCTTTGCCGATTTGGAAGCGGCGATGGTCTCGGCTGCGCGTAAGGCGCACAACGATGCCGAGGACGTGTCGGTGAAGATCGATCGCATCACGGGGGCGATCGACGCATCCGTCGAAGGCGTTCCCATCGACATGAAAGACCTCGGTCGCATCGCGGCGCAGACCGCCAAACAGGTTCTCATTCAAAGAGTCCGCGAAGATGAGCGCAACTCGATCTTCGAGGAGTTCTCCCAGCGCGTCGGGACCGTGGTGACGGGAACGGTCACGCGACACGAGTCGGGTGGGCTCACCGTGAACCTCGGACGAACCGAGGCGTTTATGCCTCGAAGTGAGCAGATTCCCGGTCAGACGCACCACCCGGGTGAGCGCGTTCGCGGAATGATCCTCGACGTGCGCGAAGAGCCCAACCAAGTACGCATCGTCCTGACTCAGACGCATCCGGACTACATCCGTAAGTTGTTCGAACTGGAAGTTCCGGAAGTTCACGAGCGGATCATCGAGGTTCGAGCGCTGGCGCGCGAGGCGGGTTACCGCACCAAGATCGCAGTCTCTTCGATCGATACCAAAGTAGACGCCATCGGTGCGTGCGTTGGCGTTCGCGGAAGTCGGATTCGCAACATCGTTGATGAACTCGGTGGCGAGAAGATCGACATCGTCCGTTGGAACGAGTCGTCGCAGGTTCTGATCACCAACGCACTTAAGCCCGCTGAAGTCAAGGAAACGTTTCTTTGTTTCGAGCTCGGCCGCGCTACCGTGATCGTCGATGAGGACCAGCTCTCGTTAGCCATCGGCAAACGCGGTCAGAACGTCCGCCTGGCCGCTCGATTGACGGGCTGGGATATCGACATTCTCACGCCGGAAGCTTACGACAAGAACATCGATGACATGGAATCCGTGCTCAAGGACGTTGAAGGTGTTGAGGACGTTATTCTCGACAAGATGCTTGCGATCGGCGTGATCTCTTTGGCCGATCTCGCCGCGGTCGGGACCGAGCCGCTTATAGGTGAACTGGGGCTTGAAGAAGCACTGGCGACCAAGCTCGTTGAGATTTCAACTGAGGCCGCTAAGCGCATCGCTGTGGAACGAGCGGAGGCCAAAAAGGCCGAGCTGGAAGCCAAGAAGGCGGCTGAGGAGGCAGCGGCGCAACAAGCCGCCGACCCCTCGGGTGATGCAGGGGCTGGCGAAACAGCGGACGGTTCAGATCCCCCAATGACCGGGGACCGGCCTGAAAGCAGCAGTAAAGCACCCAGTGCAGTGGAGACGCGCGAGCAGGCACAGCGTCGCGACGCGACGATCGTGGCGGATCTTGCAGCGGGATGGCGTGCCGAGAAGAGCGCGGCCGCCTCCAAACCA
>JADFRO010000247.1 GCA_022561255.1 Planctomycetota bacterium
CTTCTCTTGGAGTATCGCTTGTTTTCCCGATCCGCTCTCGCAACGACAAGGCGATCAAGCGAGGCGTTTCCGGCGCCGTGCCCGCAGCCCCATCCCCAGCAGGACGCCGAGCAGCATGACCACCGTGCCCGGCTCGGGGATCACGGTGACCGTGCCGCGCAGGATCGGCTGGCCGTAGCCGGTGACGTACTCGATCGAGAACTCGCCCGCGTCGGTGCCCGGCTCGGTCAAGGCGCCCAGCAGCACGTCGCGGTAGCTCATCGCCGCGCCGAAACCGCCCTCGCCGACCGTGTTGAGGTTGCCCGAGACCAGGTTCGCGGCGTCGCCCAAGGGTAGTCCCTTGGCGGTCCTTTCATGTCGAACGGCGGGTCGAGCATTGGTCAGCCGTGTAATGTCGTGGTATCCTTCGCCGCGTCCTCGGGGAGGACGCCTCGAGGTATTTCACCCGTCACGCCACGCCGTAAGGAGAATCTGACATGCAACCAGTAGCCACTTCAAGAGCATCGACCTCAGTCACCTTGTTCAAATGCGCACTCGTGTTGATGGTGTTTTCATTATCCACTCCCGTTGCGACGGCTCGCGAGCCCGGCGCTACCGGTATCGAACCGTTTATCAAGATTCGGTGGCCCAGTCGCGCGGACCTGGCGCCGGACGGAACGATCTACTTTGTGTTCGATCCCGACGGAATCCGCCAGCTCTACAAGGTTCGACCCGGCGCGACACAAGCCGACGCCATCAAACTCACCTCGTTCGAGGACGGCATCGGCGGCTACAACCTCAGCGACGACGGGAAGTGGATCACCGTCTCCGCGAGCATCGGCGGCAGTGAGCAGGCTGACCTTTTCCTGATCGATGCCACGACGGAGAAGATGGAGACCCTCTTCTCCGATCCGGAGGTTGTCTATGGCAGCACGTTGTGGCGGCGCGACTCCAAGGCGTTCGCATATCGAGCAAACGATACGTCGCCGGCGGACTTCCACGTTTATCTGTACGACCTTGCGACGCGTTCACACACGAAGCTGCACGCCGGCAAGGGATACCATTACCCCGTCGACTTCAACCGTGATGGCACGAAAGTCGTCATCGGCAAGTACAACTCCGCATCGCACTCGCAGCTTTTCGAGCTGACGATTGCGAACAAGGACTTTCGAGAGATTACACCGCGCGACGAGAAGTGGTCGTTCGGTGCCGTCGGCTATTCGTACGACGATCGCACTTTCATCGTAAACACGAACTACCGGCGCGACTTGAAGAGCATCCATGCGATCGATCTTCGCACCGGCGGAATCAAACCCGTCCTTTCCGACCTGAGCGGTTGGGAGGTCGACTACGGAACGCTCAACAATGACCGTACGGTCCTCGCCGTGGGCCTCAACGAGGAGGGCTACCGCTCGCTTCACCTTCGGCGTACCTCCGACTTCACCGAAGTCGCGGGCCCCAAGCTCGAAAAAGGCATCGTCGGCAACATCACCTTCCGCGGTAAGCACATGTTGTATTCGCTCAACAACGCCAACACCGCCGGGGTCATCTACAAATGGGATCTCAACCGACCGACCGCGCCGGGTGTAGCCGTCACCCAGGCGGATACGCAAGGCATCGACGTGTCCAAGTTCAGACTACCGGAACTGGTACGCTATTCGTCTTTCGACGGAACGAGGATACCGGCTTTTCTCTACTTGCCGAGCGACTACAAAAAGGGCACGAAGATCCCCTTCATCGTTCAGTATCACGGCGGACCTGAGAGTCAGTATCGACCTTACTTTAACCGCAGCTTCCAGTATTTCCTTTCACGAGGCTACGGCGTGATCGCGCCGAACGTTCGCGGCTCATCCGGGTATGGCAAAGCCTACATCGAGGCGGACAACTACAAAAAACGTAGCGTCAGCGTCAAGGACGGAATCTGGGCGGCCAAGTATCTTATCAATGAGGGTTATTCGCAAAAGCGTAAGATCGCCGCGTGGGGCGGTAGCTACGGCGGGTTCATGACGATGGCTGCGATCACCGAAGCGCCGGAACTCTTCGGCGCAGCATGCAACGTCGTCGGCGTCGTCAACTTCGAGACCTTCCTCGAACAAACGAAATCATACCGTCGAAAGCTTCGTGAAGCGGAGTATGGTCCGCTGACCGATCGGGCTTTCCTTAAATCGATCTCGCCGATCCATAAGATCAACCGGATCGATATGCCGCTCATGCTCGCCCATGGCCTGAACGACCCGCGCGTTCCCGTGGGAGAGGCCATGCAGGTAGCCATCGCCCTCAAAAAGCGGGGCGTCGACGTTGAAGAGCTCTACTTTCCCGACGAAGGCCACGGATTCCGCAAAGAGGACAACCGCCTGCTGTATTACCAGGAGCTCGCGCGCTTCTTCGACAAGCATTTGAAGAATTAGATCTCGGTTCAGAGGGTTCCACGACTGCCTGAGCCGCGGGCTTTAGCCCGCGCGGTGCTCCCGCGGCCAACACCGTCATAAGATTCCGTACCGCCTCGCAAGCTGAAGCGCGCGACGCGGGTGGAGTGGTCGCCCGGGTCGGATAGAATCGGGCTATGGGTGGGAGCGATGAGGCCGCTCGTTTCGTTCGAGAGCGTCCGCGAGGGCGACTCTACCCTTCCGCGCTACGCGAGCTTGCGGCGTCAGCCTTCGATCTGGTGTTCCCACCTCGTTGCGCCGCGTGTTGGTCCGGCTTACCCACCGCACGCGAACCGTTTTGTACTATGTGCGAGGGAGTATTAGCGAGGCAGCGCGACGTTGCGGCGTGCCCAACGTGCGCCGCCAGCGTTGCACCGTATGAAGTTTCGCACGGTCGCTGCAGCCAATGTCGGAAAAAGGACCGTGGAATAGCGGGGATGGTCCGGGTGGGTCCGTATCATTCGCTTTTGGGCCAACTCGTTCGCGCCTACAAGTACCGCGACGAGGGTCGACTCGAGCCGGTCCTGGGTCGATGGCTTGCCGACGCAGTTCAGTCGGCCTGTTGGCGTGAGCGTGTCGAGGCGGTCGTAAGCGTTCCGGCCCACTGGCGCAGGCAGTTGCTGCGCGCGTCGTACCCGGCGGATGCGCTCGCGACGATCATCGCCCGCCGTACGAGTCTTCCACACGTCTCGCTGCTGCGGCGGATTAAGGCAGGCCCTCACCAGATCGGGTTGTCCTACCGCGAGCGCGAAAAAAACGTGCGCGGTGCGTTCGCACTGCGGCCTGGTGTGAAGCTAAGCGATGCCCGACTGCTTTTGGTTGACGACGTTCGCACGACCGGTGCGACCCTCGGTGAATGTGCCAAGGTGCTCCGCCGGGCCGGGGCGAAGGAAGTCTACGCAGCTGTGGTCGTGCGGGGCAGATTCTCGTACGCCGACCGAGTGCCCGCTGCGTCTATCTAAGAGCGTGTTTGGGAAGCCTTTTTCAGGGCCGCGCCCGTGAGGAAGCGGTCCGGTTTCGCGGACGAAAACCGCTCCCTTACGACCGCTTCGCCTTCCGCAGGAGCTTCGCCTTCCGCAGGAGCTTCGCTCTCCGCAGGAGTTTCGCCCTCCGCAGGAGCGGCTCGGTTTGTCATGATCCTTCTCAGGCACCCTCTAAACACTTTGCGGAGGAAGCTCGCCGAAGAGAACGTAGCACGATTGTTCGTACCAATCGGTTCCCCAACTGAGTCGACCGTGAATCAGCAGGGCCGCCTCGACCACGGGCGTGACGGGGGCCGCCCGGCGAAGGAAAGGTAGGATCGCGTCGGGCTCGTCACGAACGAACTCGATCCCGGTATGTTCCTGACCGTCGGCGGAAGGGTTGAAACGGGCGGCGAGTTCATCGCGGGTGAGTTCCAGCGAGATGTCGAAGAGGAGTTCCGGTTGAAGGAGTTGCCGGTCTCGCACAAGAGCGATGACGGCGACGTTGGCCACCTCTTGACTTTCGATAGCCAACTCCTCGAACAGCTCGCGCAGCATAGCGCCGAAAACATCTGCCGACCCGTCGGCTCTGCGGTCGGACCGGTCGACGATTCCGCCAATTGGATGAAGAAAGCCGGCGTGAAAGGCTACGTTGGGTCCGCGTCGACCCAGCGCGATCATGCCGTCGCGCGTGACCGGAACCGCGCTGATCCCCAGGGCATCTGCAAAACATTCGGGGTGATGCGTTGCGACGTGCGAGGCGTTGTAGAGGTGCGTTCCCGCGAAATCTCGAAAGTTCGTCGGCCCCGTGTGGAGGGTGAGCGTATGAGCTGCGGTTTCGTAGCGGACGAGTCGGACCAGTTCGCCGTTGAACAGCATCTGCCCATCTTCCTGGGCGAGTGCTTGCTGGGCCTCCCACGTTCGTGAGATAAGTGCGTCCAGCGCCGGCGTTGTGAGCCTGCGAGCGTCGGTCCAGGTAGAGCGGACCTGGTCGGACGCGTAACGCCCGACGAACTCAACCGCATAACTCGCCTGCGTCGGCAGACTCGATGTTGACGGCTCGCCGGCTTTTCTTGGGGGCGTAAGTGCCTCTGCGGTACTCTTGAAGGAAACCAGCCGCAGGATCAACAGCATCGCCCCGGGAAGCGTGAACAAGGCGCCGGCTACGACGAACTCCAACACGCCGTTGACCTGTACGTCGCGAACGAACCGCGGCGTCGGTGCGACAAACAGAAAACGTGTAGCCGCTGCGACGCCCGCCGCTATGGAAAGCCAGCCGAGAAAACGCAACAAGTCCGCTGCGGTTCCGGGGCGCATGGGCCAGCGCCTGCGACTGAGCAGGGCGAGAACCGACAGCGATAGATGGCCCGCAACGGCGACGAGAACGGCGAGGACGGCGAATCCGTCCTCGAGCGAAAGACGCTTTCCACGAAGAACGAGGGTGACGAGCGCAAGGAGCGCACCCAATCCGACAATCATCGCAACGAACGCGACGCCAAAGCGATAGG
>JADFRO010000248.1 GCA_022561255.1 Planctomycetota bacterium
ATCGCGTTCCAAAGGGCGATGTGGCTCGGGAGTGATATGTCGTTCGCTTCGGCTCGGTCGTCGGGAAGATCCATCACAACAGCGACCGCTCCGCCCGCGCGTTCGCACGTTTCTGGTCGACCGTGTGTTGGGAAGAAAATCGACGGGTCCGTCGCAACCTCGCAACGCATTATAGCATCTACGTCGACCCCCGCCGTCGACAGTTCTGCCTGCAGCGACGCAGATGAGGCGAGAAAAAGATCGAACGGACCGCAGCCGGTGCCAAGGCGACCGGTCGCCGCACGTTGTGAGATGTACCACGACACGACGGGAAGCTTATCGGGAAGAATCGTTCGCGCCATCCCCACGGAGTCGTCGACGTAGAGAACGAGATCGGCATCAGCTCGAGCGATGGCTTGCATACGAGCAGCCAAGTGACACTGATCCGGCGACTCAGCTACGCAAGTCTCGTAAGCCCAACCGAGATCGTCGAGCGCCCGGCGAATGCGCGATACGTTCTCCACCGTATCCGCTCCCACGGTGGCGCTGAGCACCGCCACGCGCGGCTTGTCGGGGAGGTGCGCGCCGTCTACGCGCTTGCCGATCGCGCGGACACTTGCATCCACAACGTCGGTTTGGATACGCAGAACGCCTTCGCCCGCCTGCTCTAGAAGACGTTGGAGTTCCGCCGTCTGCGCCGCCGTGCGCTGCGGAACATTGAAAAGGTGCGTCGGCAGCTCGTAACCGGGATGCGTATCGAAGAACGCGAGCACGCTTTCGCAAACATCCTCGCCCGTAATCAGTACAAGGCGTCCCGCACGAAAGAGGTCGGTATAATCGTGAATGTGTAGCGCGAGTTTGATCTGCTGAGCTTGCGATTCAACGACGAAAACCGCGGCGTAGGGCGCGAGCCGATCTGCGACGATGCGCGCTTCCCATCCCGAGAAGATTCCGGGCAGCAAGACGTTGCCCTGGTGGTACGCGACGTTGGAGAACATTTCCGTCGCGCTGATGCGCGGCATCGACGATTGGCCGAACCACTCGTGACCCTTCGTCGTTGGAACGAGAAACGTATCGCTGCCGTCTCGACCCGTCGCCGGCTTGACACCGTCGGAAATTGTGGCGGAGTCGACTTCCGCCGCCACCTGAGGCTGAAAGGTTTGCAGTGCGTCGAGGTTCGCTCGGTAGCGGTCGTTCGTCGGGATCGCCAAGACGTTGACCTTCCCTCATGTTTGAGAACGTCGCCCAAACGGGCTCCGTGTTCATCGCAGATGGCGAGCCCGATCTTCCGCGTAGAGACCCGTCGGCAAAGACGACTCGTTACAGGGCGCTGGTACTTAATCTTGCGATGGCCATCATCACGAGGAACGCGACTCCGGCGGCCCACGCCATCCCCGTGACCAGCATCGGCCAGCGAGCCATCGGCGGGGCGTTACCAACAGGGATCGTCGGGTCGGACCAGTCGATCCCATCGTTCGACTTTTTGGTTTGCGGCTCAGTCATCCAGGCGCCTCCGCGAATCGTTAACGTTGCCAGCGTACCAAACCTATTGAACGCCGTCGATGGTGACGGGTATCTCCAGTCGTTCCGCGCCCTTGATGTTCGTCGTCATGGTCAGCAGAGCCTCATGCCGCCCTTTGGCGACTTCGCCCGTCAGCTCGACGATCAGGATTCTAATGTGGCGATGTTGACGGCTGGCCTCCATGTCCATTTTCACGGTGACGGCTGGGTTATCACACGCATACTTGGAGACGTCCAGCTTGTCCGAGGGAAAGGTCATGAGCTTCAGACGCCGCCGATGGCCGGCCGGTGTTCCGTCGTTTCGCAGAAGAATGAACGGCGGATCGGCCTGCACAGGTGCCTTGATGATGCCGAAGACCGGCACACCGATCCACGGTTGATCCAGCGACGTCGTACGAATCTCGAGCATCGTCGCGAAAGGCCCCGGGTCAACCCCGTTGCGTATGGTCAGGTAGACGGAGAACGCGCTTCGATTCGGCGGATGCGTGATCTGTTCCCACACAACCTCCAGCATCGGGCCTGCCGTTACACCGATGACGTCGAACGGAGATTTATCGGTGCCGCGGATCGTTACCGGTGCAAGCCTTCGTCCAGCCACGAGCGTTTGGCGGCTCGCGTCGAGCACCTTGGGGGTCCAACTCAAATCGCCGACGACCTCCAGACGGACCGGGATCGTGCGCGTCCGCTCGAGTCCGTCGATCGACAGGTGGAGTGTGGCTTTCGTAACCATCGAACCCAGTGCAGCCGTCTTGGGCACCGCGAAACGGATACGTTGCCCCATCGCACCATCGATGTCGAGCGGTTCGATCTCGTAGGTCAGTGCGACGTTGTTGCTTAGTTCGACGTCGCGAACGACCACCGACTTTCGTCCCGGTCCGGGGAGTATGTCGAGCGTCTTGCCCCCGGACTCCCCGCGGCGAACCGATCGAAGGTTCAGTAGTGCCGTGGGCTTGGTCTTAAAGAGCATTTCCACGTTTGCGGTGAACACGAGCGTCAGCTTGGGTTCCGACGGGTCGTTGGTATAGACGCCGATGTTCTTGCGTTGGTTGCCCGGTCGTGAAGTGCTGTTGAACTCCACCATCAGTTCGAGCTTCCCCCCCGGAGGGATGATCTTGTCTTCTTCGGCCAGCCGAACGATGGTGCATCCACAAGTCGCCCGCGTTTTTTCGATGATGAGGTCGGCATCGCCATGATTCTCGAGCGTCCAGCTTACGGGGACCGTATCGCCTTCCAGAATCTTTCCGAGATTCTTGTGCGCTCTTGGACGAATAGCTGCGGCTGGGGTGAGTCGCTAGCCGGTTGGCTCGCCGGTGTGGGCGGAAGCTGTCCATACACGCCCGCGACGGCGAACCAGCCGCCGAGAATCCCAAGCGATACGCGAAACGCTACTCTACGTCTGTTGAACATCCTGCGAGGTCTCCTGAACTCGTGTCGAACCGCGGTGTGTTCGCCGGGCGCATCCTGTACGCATCAGCAGGGTAGGGCGGGTTCTTGCCCGCCGCAAGCGCTGACCGATCACGCTCGCAACGTGTCTGCCGTGTCGATCGGCGCTGGCCACGCCCGCCCGTGGGACTTCCGGCGCCTGCCGTACGTCGCACTTCCGCTGTACCGTCATGCAGACAAGAGCGAAACAACCGCAGCTCGGTCGCGTTTCTTGGCCCGATCGATTGCGCGGTTGCCCTTTGCGTCTCGCAGATTCCTGTCAGCACCGCGTTCCAAGAGAAGCTTGACCGCATCGACATGACCGGCGGCGGCGGCTTGCATCAGAGGCGTCGTGCCATTGTTGGATTGGGTGTTCACAGTCGCACCTCGCTTGATCAAAAACTCGACAAGTTCAAACGATTGATCGCCACCGGCCACGGCGTGACTGAGCAGAGGGATCCCATGCGGTCCGCGCACGCTATGAATGTTGGGCATGGCCTCAAGCACGGCGCGAACGACGCCGGACATACCCAACATCGTGGCGGCAAACACGTCGAGCCGAGCACCGTGTTCGAGAAGAAGTTCGGCGATGTTTCGTCTTCCCATGTGGGCTGCACCCCCCAGGCCGGTTTCGAAATCTCCCTTGCCCCAGTCCCAGCAGGAGTTCACAAGTTGCGGTTCGCTCTTGAGCATCGATCGGATGGCGTCGAAATTGAAATGGGATTTGCGGACGAACTCGCCGACCAACTCATCCGCAATCGCCAGCGGCTTATCGTCAGCCCATATCTGCTTCGAGAGTATCGCCGACGGGACCGCAGCCCCGGCCGTTATGACAAACATGCGTCGATTCATTGCGAAAGTCCTCCGGTTTGGGTATGGGAAACTCGGCCACAGGCTACGCCTATTTGTTCGACTACCAACGTGGGTCGTGCGAGCGGCTCCGACGAGGCGGGACTTTCAATGGGTCACGACCCAACCGGCAATCGTATCCAAGCGTGGTAGCCAATTCAACCGAGAACGGGTTCTGCGGTGGTGTCCTAACTTGTCTGGACCTGTCGGGTAGGGCGGCCATCATGCCCGCCGCGAGACGTGACCGTTCACGTTCCCGGGCATGTCGATTCGACGTTGACCCCGGGCACGGAGCGTCTAGCAGAGCGGGACAGGGAATAGTTGCCCGCTACGCCAATTCGGGTGTCTTGCTTAGAGCAACCAAAAGGTTAGGTATCCAGGCTTCTGGAATTCCTGTCGGCTGAGTTAGGTGCAACTCGTCGCCCCGCTCCGTCCTTGGCGTTAGGAACGCATCGGGCGTCAATCTTCCTTCATGGACGAAATTACAGCGAAACCAATCATAGAAGATGTTTTCAATATTGGTATCCCTGCGAGTTTTGCCAAATGGAATGCGAATGTTGTATTTCGGGGGTCTTACGCCTGGCTTCGGATTCGGAAGCATGATGTCTTCGATCAGGTCAAGCAACATGCACTGGAATGCTCGACGGTCGCTTAGCTCCGTCGGTCGCTCTGTCTCTTGTTTCGCAGTGATCTGGCTTATCTGGTTCGGGTGATACTCTCGCATCTTGTCGTAGTACACCATGGGTGGGGCTGTCTTAGGGTAGCGCCGCCTCGATACTCCAGCCAACGCGATAAGCGCGAGGACAAAAGCTCCGTTCTTGCGACCGTTTCGCCAGAGGACTTCCGCATCGATAAGCCTATCGCGAATGTCGTCTTTACTTCGCACATCAGGAGTCTTCACCAGGGATTCACCACCTACAAGTCTTCTCGCCATCGAACACAATTGGGCATAGGATCATCGTAGATGAACGCCTCCGGCGGGCAATAGCCTGCCCTACCGGGCTTTCCGGTGCAGTAGCATGCACCGGGCAGAAACTGAGCCAGAGACGAGCACCAATATGAGAGCGACAGTGCACTTGGATGCGGCCAGCATCG
>JADFRO010000249.1 GCA_022561255.1 Planctomycetota bacterium
TCGGAAGGCCCGGATGTAACCATCTCACGTATCAACGGGATACACAGCTGGGGCAGCGAAGACCTGGAAGAGAACGGCAACTTTATCGCTGCGTTTTCCGTCGGGACGACGTCCTGCAACATCGGCGATACTGCGTTGGAGTGGCTTGCATTTACCAATGCACATCCCGTGATTCGCGCGAACATGTACCGCCTGCACGACAACCGTTTCGAGCAGGTGGGAACGTCGTGGTCCTTGCACGGATTCCTGGCACTCAACAACAGCAGCCTGTGCACCGACAAATGCGTCAACCCAAATGTTGCACCCCATGACGAGTTACGTCCAGGATGCTCCCACCCCGAAAGTGCGAGCTTCCAAGGAAGCCGGACATATCTGGCGCCCAACTCAGACATCAACGCCCACACTGGTGTGTTTCCTTATCCCCCTACGCTACCCACCGCCGACGGAAACACCGGCGTCGGAAACCGGTTGCAGGTCCACCACGACGACTTGGACCCGGAACTCAACGACGGCGCGCGCTATTTTGTCGAAGGACACTGCATCACTCTAGACGACGCGCAAGCGGGCAATGGCAATAACAATGCAAGCTACCGCGAGATCGACATTATTACTTCGGAAGCGGCGTTTTGTGGCGTCGATTATTGCGCCTTGATCGCAGGTGACAATTTCGGCGAGCAAGCAGCGATTCGCGCATGGAAGGCCGCGGATAACTCGGTCCGCGAAACGGACGCCCAAGTTCCTGGCGAAGGGTTGTTCATCCTGGCGGCGAAGGTCACCGACCTAGACAACGGGTTTTGGCAATACGAATACGCGTTGCACAATCTCAACTCCGATCGGTCGGGCGGTTCGTTCACGGTTCCCATTCCCGAAGGCGCAGTGATTCAAAACATAAGCTTTCACGACGTTGATCATCACAGCGGTGAACCGTGGGACGGCACAGACTGGGAAGCAACGGTGAAAGATGGACAACTCACTTGGTGTACAACACCGTACGATGTCGACGAAGACGCCAACGCTCTACGTTGGAGCACGCTTTACAACTTCCGTTTTCAAATGAACGGGCCGGCCGCCGATGGTTTGATCACGTTGGGGTTGTTTAAACCCGGGGTCCCCGAAGAGATCGCGATTCGAACGAAGGCGCCGGAACTCCCGTTCCTGGACTGCAATGAGAACGGGATTGCCGACCACTTCGAGCGAGATAGGGACGGTGACAATCTCATCGACGAGTGTGATGCGTGCCCCGACTCGATTCAAAGTCAAACCATCGCGATCGGCACGTGCGACACCGGCGTTCTCAATACCATTTTCGACGACGGATGCACAATGGCTGACGTACTTGCGGAGTGCGACGCCAGCCGTCGAAATCAGGGTGACTACGTAACATGCACCAAGGAAACCGCCCTCGCATGGAAGCATGACGGCCTCATCACCGGAAGCGAGTTCGCCGATATCGTCGCCTGTGCCGCGAAGTCAAACGCCGGCCGCAGCACACGTCCCGAACGGACGGTCGGCAAGTTGACCACGCAAGGAAAGGAGTAGTCGAGCGGTCCGGCGCCCATTACTTAACTTCAAAACACCGTCGATGCGGTGAAGAGCTTGCCCATGCCCGGGTTCATCGCCGGCCCAGAGAATTGCGGAGACTGACCGGCGACACGTCATCTCCTGATATGCACACGGATGAATCTAAAAAACGATCCAAAATCTAAATTTTTCATCCGTCGCAGAGCCTTTTTCGGTGTTGTTATTGATAGATTGTCATTCGATCGGATACGCTTGACGTGCTGCAGGCTGCCCAACGCTTGCTGCGTGCGGCCGAGATAACGCCATGAGGCTTCCGTTTGTACTCGCATTTCAGATGATCGTTGCCGCCACGGCCTCGGCGGAGATTCCTGAGGCGAAAGCGGTCGCTGCGAAGGGTTCGGTAATAGGCGTACCGGACGTACTGTCGTTGGGCCTAGCGAGAGTGTATCCGGTCCCTCGGGGCACTTTCTTCCAGCGACATGTCGTGGATGACGCGACGAGCGGCGTTGCGGTGGGCGTCGAGCGGCGCATCTACAGCAACACCGAGGGTAGGGTGTTCGCGGCGCTGGGCGGTGGCAGGCCTGTGGCCGACGACATCACGACGACCGCGCCGCACAACACCGTGCTCGGTCGTTACACGTTTCAGGTGACAGGCAAGGCGAATCCGGCGGGTCAGGGCGGGCCGTACTCGGTCGAGTTCGCTCTTTACAACCAGTGTCCCCAGTCGGTTCGATCGGCCGATCGTCCTGGTCTGGTCGTTCCCGGGACGGCCGGAATCGCTAACTTCCCGGATGACGCGCCACGCCAGATCGAGTTGGTCGTGCCCGGGGATGTCACTGCTCGGCTTCCGACGAACTTTTTCCTGGGCGTCAAGCTTTCCCACGACAACGTGGGCATCCTGATGGGTGCCCCGGCTTTCGAAGGTCATAGCGACGACAGCTGGGATTTCCCACCGTTTGCCTGCGCGAGTCATCTGGGAGGATTCCCCGAACGGCCGCACGCCAGCTTTAACGCGGAGATCTTCGATCGCGATGGAAGCGTTGAGACTCATCTTGAGTACAAGGCGCAGAGATCGTCGGGCCCGACATTCAACCCCGGTGCCGATGTTTGGCTCGTGGATGACCTTGAACTCTTGACGCCGGACTGTGACATCGTCGGTTATGAGGTAGCCATCAAAGGTGCAGCCGTCTACGACTTCGAGTTTCGTGAAGCTTGCGACGGCGGCCCGATCCCTGGAACCAAGCATACGTTGAAGAACGCTGAAGAAGGTCTCCGCCTCTACCGCGTCTCGTTCAACGGGGCCGTCGGCCTTCCCCAGGAACCCTGGTTTGCGGTCAGGGTCGACAACGAAGCCGGTGGAACCATCGTCGCAGGCACTCGACCGACGATCGGCGACTCGGAAAATTTCTTCGGCGTGATCAACGCCGAGGGCGCGTGCGAACTTGGCTCGGTTGGAACCGGCATTCGTGCTTCCCTCCACCTAACGGTCACGTGCGCGGGCGGATCGCCGAAAGGCGCGTGTTGCGACATGGTCCTCGTCGATAAAGATGGTGAAGCGGTCTGTCGGCAGCTTCCGGAGATAAACTGTCCCTTCCCGCCGCGTGATTCGGACCTGCTGCCTCGCTGGAGCGAAGGGAACTCTTGTGACGCCGATCCCTTTCCGTTTTCCTGCGGTGTGGCTGCATGCTGCAAGCCCGACGACATCTGCGAGAACCTCACATTCAACGAATGCAACGCGGTCCCGCCGATCGACATACCCCGGGAATGGCAGCGCGGTATCTTCTGCGGTGACATGGGTCAGGCGTGCCCCTTCAACGCATGTCTCAGAGACGCGGGCGACTGCGCGCAGGCTCACACCGACGCCGGATGCAGCGATTCTGACTGCTGTCCGCGGGTGTGCGCCGCGGATCATTGGTGCTGTCAAGTGGCGTGGGATACCGTCTGCGTAAGGGAAGAGCTAACGCTGTGCAGCGATGAAACCTGGGCGGACCGGTGCTCCACTGCTCTTGCGGGAGTCACCGAAATTGCGAGTGACAGCAGCGTCGTCGTTGATACCTCGAGCGCGCGGCTAGAGTCGACGGAACCTCGACCCGTTTGCGCTTTGCCACGAGACTCCGCGCTCGGTGGGACCGTCTGGTTCAAGTTCCGCGCGACAACCGGATCGGCGCGGATTCACACCTGCAATACAAGTCCGCCAGCGGACGACACGATTGTGACCGTATACCGCGCGGGGGATCCATCGACGGACGATACCGCTTGCGCAACGCTTATCGAGATCGCGTGCAACGACGATTTCTGCAGTCTGCGCTCTCGCCTCACGCTCAGCGGGCTCACACCCGGGCAGACCTATTACGTCCAGTTTGCGTCATTCGAGCCGATCGATCAGGGCTTCTATAAGTTGCGCTACGAATCACCCGCGCCGATTCCGCCTCCCGAAGACATCTGCGCCGGCGCCATCGAACTCACGGTCCCACCTGGGGGATTGGACTTCGCCGGCGGACCCACCGACACCGCGACCGTGGACATCGATTCGCCCGCCTGCGCCTTCAACCCAATCACGGCGCCGGGAATCTGGTTCAAGGTGCAAGGAACCGGCGAAGAGATGACGGCCGCCCTGTGCAACTCGAGCTTCCTCTTTGACACCAAGATGAATGTGTACTGCGGAAGCTCCTGCGACGATCTGGTCTGCGTCGCCAACAGCGACGATGACTGCGACTTCAATGCTCGCATCACCTGGTGCTCCGAGGTCGGACAAACGTACTACATCCTCACATTCGGGTTCGACGGGGCTGTTGGCGACATCAACATCATCATCACCAGCAACGGGACACCCTGCGCCGATTCGCCCGATTGCACGACCTGCACGCTGGTCTGTCCACCCGGCGCAATCCTGGAGGCCGAGCCTTGCGGCGAGTTGCTCAACGATGGGTGCAATCTCCCGGTCCCCGCGTTCGAGCCCCTCCAATGTGGCGACATCGTGTGCGGGAACGCCGCGGGCGTGTCGTCCACACGCGACACCGATTGGTATGAGTTCGTGCTCGACACGCAAAGCATCGTGACCTGGTCGGTTCAGGCGGAGCTTCCTGTGGAGCTTTTCATTCTCGATGACACCTGCGATCCGCAGCCGACGAATCTTGCCCAAATCATCGTGCCCCGCTGCGAAACCGGCCAGGTGCAGGCGATTCTCGACCCAGGAACCTACCGCCTCTTTGTCGCCAATGTGCTCGACGCCTTCCCCTGTGGCACGTCGAATCTCTACATTGCCCAACTCACATGCGAACCCATCGGCGC
>JADFRO010000250.1 GCA_022561255.1 Planctomycetota bacterium
AACATGGGTGCTTAGAATTGCCACGTTTACTGAGGTTCGGTCGCCCTGTCCGGCGTCTATCCCCTAGAATCGGTATGGACGAGATGGGACGTTCCGCCCGAACAGCCCGGAGGGATCAACGCTTGCTTCGATCGGATTCACATCTTCGAGGAGCCCGGTTTTTCCGCGTCTTGTGCGTCGTGGTCGGCGTCACTTTGGCGGCCACTCATGTTCAGGGTGCGGGAAGGGTAGCATCCGACTCGCCGAAGCGGTTCCGATCCGCAGCGGCACCTGCGCGGCTAAGCGAGGTGCTTCGCGCGATCGATGATTCAAACGCACCGTCGCTTATCGGAAGCGGGCGATGGTCGGCGCTCGTTGCCCAGCATCGCGAGGCGATCGAATCGGCGAGATCACACGCCCTGTTCGCAGCGGCGGTCAACCATCTCATCGCCGACGCCGGCGTGTCACACTTCGCCTACTACACCGACGAGGACTGGGACTATTGGCACTTGCGCAGTACGTTCGGAGACGGATCGCCGAGCGAGCGCGTTGATCACATCGGGATCGTCCCGCAAAGAATCGAAGGACGGTGGTTCGTACGCGGCATTCTGGAAGGGTCGGTCGCCCACGACAGTGATCTGCGCGTTGGCGATGAGCTGCTTACCGTGAACGGGCTGACGTTCAGTCCGATCGATGCGTTCCGGGGCACGGCTGGTCGCACAACGCGCCTTCGCGTTCGCCGGCGGCCGGGACTGATCTACAACATCGACGTCACACCGATTCGTGAACCACTCTACGACGCAATGCAGCGAGCGATCATCAAGAGCATCGCGGTGGTGGAGCATAATGGACTTTCATTCGCATATATGCATGGCTGGACACTGCTTGGCCGGGGAAAGGAATACGAAGCGCTGGCCAAGCTGCAGGACGACGTCGACGGATTGCTACTGGATTATCGGGACGGATTTGGCGGCACGTGGCAGCGGGCCGAGCGTTTTCTCGTCGGAAGTGGCGAAGACCGACGAGGTCCGTCGCGCCCACCGACGTGGATCAAACCGGTCGTGATTCTCACCGGCGACGGGACACGCAGCGCTAAGGAAATCGTGGTCGACGCGGTGAAGCGTACGGGGCGAGCGCCGTTGATCGGTGAGGCGACGCCCGGACACGTAACGTCGGTCGGTGGAGTCGTGGCCGTCGGTGAAGACGGCCTGCTCCTGCTACCGGGACAAAAGTTCTCCCTGGAAGGAAAGCCGGTGGAGCCCGACTTTCCCATGGATCGAGAGATTCGTTACAGCGCCGGCGCGGACCCGCAAATGGCACTGGCCAAGGAGGTGCTGGCGGGATTGGTTCGTCAGCGCGTCCGTCCCCCAACCTTGCTTCGCAAGGACGGGGCAGCAGCGCCTCTCATTCATACGCCGGCCAACGGGAAACATCGAACCTGGAAGAACCGCGCGGGCTGAAGCCCGCGGCTCAGGAAACACGTCAACCGATGGAAAACGGAACACTAACCGCGCTTTCTTCGTCGGGACTGAGGTCGGGGTGCGTGCGTGGGCACGGACCGTGGGTCCGCGACTTTCTTGGTGGTGAAACTCGTCACCTCGCGTGCGATGGTGACCATTTCCTGATCGGAAATGCAAGGGCAGATCGGCAGCGAAAGGATTTCCTCGCACGACCGCTCCGTCTCGGTAAGCACTCCCGCCACGCGGCCACTTGCGTCGAACGACGCCTGACGATGAACCGGAACGGGGTAGTGAATGGCTGCGCCGATGCCGGATTCGCGCAGACGGGTCAGCAACGCGTCGCGGTTTCGCGTACGAATCACAAAGAGATGATAGACGTGATCTCGATCGGGCAGTTGC
The DNA here is from genome assembly GCA_022561255.1 of Planctomycetota bacterium. GTDB lineage: Bacteria > Planctomycetota > Phycisphaerae > UBA1845 > UBA1845 > JAJRUK01. The sequence goes on from JADFRO010000250.1 coordinate 1,839, forward strand.
ACCGGAAGCTCAACGTCCGCCTCGGCGAGTAGCGTTCGGTAACGATCAGCACGCTCTCTGCGCGCGGCGCACCATTCGTCGAGATGGCGCAGTTTCACGCGTAGCACAGCCGCTTGGATGCTGTCGAGTCGACTGTTAAAACCCTGCACCGTGTGATAGTATTTTTGCGCGGAGCCGTAGTTTCTTGCGGATCGAATCCACGAGGCCAGGTCGTCGTCGTTGGTCACGATCGCACCTGCGTCACCAAGTGCGCCGAGGTTTTTCCCTGGATAAAAGCTAAACGCTCCCGCGCGGCCGAGGCTGCCGCAGCGACGACCTTTGTAGGTCGCGCCGTGTGTTTGGCACGCGTCCTCGATGACCGCAAGGCCGTGTTCCTTGGCGATCGCGTTGATCTCGTCCATGTCGACGGCCTGCCCATACAGATGCACGGGAATGATCGCCTTGGTACGATCGGTGATCGCCTCTTTGACGCATTGGGGATCGAGACCATACCCTTTGGGATCGTGATCGACGAGCACGGGCGTTCCGCCGGTGTGTTGAATCGCCAGCGCCGTCGCGACGAACGTGTTGGCGCAGGTGATGACTTCATCGCCCGGACCGATACCGACCCCGCGAAGAACGATGGTGAGGGCGTCCAACCCGCTACCCACGCCGATGCAATGCTTTGTGCCGCAGTACGCAGCGAACTCCTCCTCGAACGATTTCACCTCATCGCCGAGAATGAAGTCGCCTTTGCGGATTACGCCGTCGATGGCACCGCGAATCTCGTCGGTAAGCGGGTGGTGAAGACGCGCCAAGTTGACCAGGGGAATTGTCACAGCGAATGCACTCCTTTGCACATTGGTCTGTCAGCAGGTTGCGGCCGCCGCGGGCGATGCCGACGTTCGAGTCGCACCGGCGGACTGTTTGGCGTCGCGCGGTGCAGTCGCCCGTGTGAACAAAATGGAAGGGAAAGCCTGGAAGTTCACCCATAGATCCTCGAAGCTGCGCAGCCTCAGCAGTCGCCTCAGAAGATACTTGGGGCGGAAGTAAAACTCACGATACGCAACCTTGTACATCCGGTTGACGTCTTCGCTCGACACGGTCGGGAGCTCGAGCACGGAGTTGGCCAGATCGTAGTCGCTCCAGTCCAGCGTTCGCAGGTAGCCGTTCTTGAGCGCCCAATCGAACATCTGCGTACCGGGATAGGGCGTGGTAATGTTGAACAGACAGATGTCGGGGTCGAGTTCCTTGGCGAAGTCGATGCTTCGCCTCATGCTGGCGATCGTTTCGCCGGGGTTGCCGAACATGAAGGCGGCGCGGACCGCGATCCCCGCTTTTTGTACCATGCGAACGGCGCTGCGGGTCTGTTCGATGTCGATCGGTTTGCGAATGGTCTCAAGAATCTCCGGGTCGGCGGATTCGATACCAAAGAGAATCTGATGACAACCGGCGCGATGCATCTTTTTCAGAAGCGACGGGCTAACGCAGTCCGTCCGAGCGAAGCACGACCAGGTAATGTCGATCTTACGCTCGATGATTAAATCGCACATCCGCAAGACCTGCGGCTTGAAGATGGTCAGCGTATCGTCGTAGAAACTCACCTCGCGAATGCCGTAGCGTTTCTGGAGTCTTTGAATCTCGGCGACGACGTGATCGGCGGAGCGCGTTCGCAGCGCGGTCTCAGCCGAGTTGCAAAACGTACACTTGCCCGGACATCCGCGTGTCATGGTCATGTTGACGGCGGGCAATCGGCGGTAGGCACCGATCGCGGGTTTGTACTTTTCAAACGGGATCAGGTGATACGCAGGAGTGGGCAGCGAGTCGAGGTCGGTGATCGGCTCGTCCATGTCGTTGTGCTGGATCGGCTGGAGCGGATTTCCACCTCGGTAGGACAATCCGCCGATCGACTCGAGGGGATCGCCGTCCAGCAGTTTTGAGAAGGGGATCTCGCCTTCGCCGCGAATGATGTAATCGATGTTGGCGTCGGCGAGCACCTCGTCCGGCAGCGACGTCGCATGAACGCCGCCGATGACGACTTTGGAGTCCGGCGAAACGCGCTTGCTGATCTTGGCGATGCGACAGGTGTTGATAATCTGTGCGGTCACGGCGGTCATGCCGATGAACGCGGGTCGGTGCTCGGCGATAAACGCTTCGATGTCCTCGAAGTGAAGCTGCTCGGCGTTGACGTCCATCACGTAGACGGACTTGCCCTTGCTCTCGGCAAAGGCCGCGACGTAGAGCAACCCCAGTGGCGGAGACGTGCTCTTCACGCCGTGCCAGATGTTGCCGTCTTTGGTCAACCACGGGGGATTGATCAGCAGAACGTCCACGAACGACGACCTCCCAAGGTGCTAAGCGACACACAAGAACGGGCGAGCGCACTCGACCCTCTGACCACCCCGAGCGGTCCTCGTTCTTTCGTCCGAAAAGAAGGGACGGTGGAGCAAAAAGCGTGCGGTACGCTGTGGAGCGTCGTTCGCAGGATTAGGCGTGTTCCGATAACTTCAGGTCTTGCGACCTACTGGCGAATGCCGAAGCCCAAAAGGAATATGGGGCGCAAGATGCTCCACCAGCCGACGACGGGCTTCATCTTCGTGTTCCCGATCGACTTGGGCGGATAGATTTTCGTGCAGGGGACTTCCATGTGGCTGTAACCGAGTTTTAACACGATCCAAAGCAGGTAGACCTCAAGCCCGTACGTGTCGAGCCAGCGCTGTTTCAGGCGAATCCGCGGATCGTCCAACAGGCTGAGCTTGAAGGCACGGAACCCGTTGGTCGTTTCGGTAAGCTCTTTCCCGCAAAAGCGACTCATCAGCCAGGGGTGCAGGCGTGTCGCCAGACGTCGGTACAGAGGCATGGCCCCGCCGCATCGACCACCCGCGAGGTAGCGCGATCCAATCACGAAGTCACAGTCGTCGTCACAGATGGGGTCGAGGAGACGAGGTAGTTCGTCGGGGTCATCCTTGTTGTTGCCCGCGAGGATGACGACC
>JADFRO010000251.1 GCA_022561255.1 Planctomycetota bacterium
GGTCAAGCAAAGGGGCTTTTCGACCAGGACGTTCTTTCCTGCTCGCAGCGCGTCGGCCACGATCGCCGCATGCGTCGCGGTGGGCGTTGCAACGACGACGGCGTCGATACGATCGTCGTCCAGAATCGTCTTGTAATCCGTCGACGTATCAATCCCGGGAAACCGCTGGCTGATGCGATCAAGGCGCGCTTGGCTAAGGTCGCAACAGGCGGTTACCCGGGTTCGCTCCAGCTCGCTGAAAACGCGGATGTGATTGGGGCCCCAGTGTCCGCATCCGATAACACCGATCGTCAGTTTGCGTGTGCTCGAAGCCATTCGGTTCGTTTCCCTGCGTGAAATCTCCGGCTGACCTGCTGGCGGTAATATCGGAACAATGTTCGGCCCGGTTCAGTCCGAGAATCGGCTTGACCGTCGCGTCGGGTGTCGGTAGGGTGCCCAGCCCGTCGGAGGGGTTGCTGTACCGGCGACCGCCTGGGTTAGTCCTAGCCGAGTCGACCTGACGAGAAGCCACCCCTCAGGGCGCTTCGGCGGCGTACCCAAGTGGACTAAGGGGGCGGATTGCAAATCCGTTACCGTGGGTTCGAATCCCACCGCCGCCTTTTCCGGCACAACCAAACCCCTCGATTTTGCGGGAAGGATGCCGCCACCTCCGGCGTTTGCGAACTCGGGGACGGCGACTCGACGAGAAAGGACCGACATGGCAACGGAATCCAGACGAGCTTTTTTAGGGAAAATGTCCGTAACCGCGCCCGCATTGGGGCTGGTCGGAGCTGCTGCCGTGACCGCCGAAGCGGCGGAATCCGCACCGACGCGCCGCGCGATTCGAGGTGCCGTGCCCCTGCCCTTCTCACGCGGGGTCGCCTTCGGCAATCTGGTTTACGTTTCCGGTGTCGTCGGTAACAAACCCGGCTCGCTGCAGATGGCCTCCGCGTCATTCACCGCGCAATGTCGCCAAACCATGGACAACCTCAAGGCGTCGGTTGAGGCGTGCGGGTCGACGATGTCCAACGTCATCAAGTGTACCTGCTTTCTGACCCAGGCCGGTGACTTCGCCGCCTTCAACAAGTTGTTCGCCTCCTACTTTCCCGATAGCCCGCCCGCACGATCGACGGTGGTCGTTAAGGAACTCGTCGTCGAAGGGGCCAACATAGAAATCGACTGCGTAACCTGTTTGACCTGACAGGCCGATCCGTCCCGTTGGAGTCGGCTGGACATTTTCGTTTGGGAGAAGCACATGCACCGGATCATCATGAGCGCCGTCGTGGGGACCGTTACACTCGCCGCCTCTGCCGCGTCGGGCCAAGACCGTTTCGCCAATGTTACGATCAAAACAACGCACGTCGCGGGTAAGGTTTACATGCTCGAGGGAAGCGGCGGAAACATCGGCGTATCGGTCGGCTCGGACGGATTGCTGATGATCGACGATCAATACGCACCTCTGTCAGACAAAATTCGAGCGGCCCTCAAGAAACTTGGCAGCGACAAGCCCCGATTCATCCTCAACACCCATTGGCACGGCGACCACGTCGGCGGGAACGAAGCCTTCGGGCGCGACGGCACGATCATCGCCCATACCAACGTACGGCAGCGACTGGCCACCAAGCAGATGCTCTTCGGCAACGCGGTCGAACCACAACCCAAAGTGGGCCTGCCCATCATCACGTTCGAAGACGGGTTAACGATTCACTTCAATGACGAAGACGTCCGCGTACTACACTTGCCGCATGGCCACACCGACGGCGACAGCGTCGTGTTCTTCCCAAAGTCCAACGTCGTCCATATGGGCGACCTCATGTTCATGGGGATGTTTCCGTTTGTTGATCTCGATCACGGCGGTGACGTGGAGGGACTGATCCGCAACGTGGGTACTGTTATGTTGGATATTTCGCCGGGCATGAAGGTGATTCCCGGCCACGGACCACTCTCGACGGTCGACGACCTCAAGACCTACCACCGCATGTTGATCGAGACGACCAACACAGTGAAGTCATCGCTCGCGGCGGGCAGGAGCTTGGACGAAATCAAGATGGCGGGCGTTTCAGACACGTGGAAGTCGTGGGGCAACGGATTCATCAAGACCGATCGATGGCTCGAAACGATTCACACGAGCCTGACGCGACCGACTGGCGCTGCCAAGGGTCGCAAGACCATTCGTCCGTAGCGCGCGACCACGTGTCAATTGACGGGTGTTCCGAGCCGCGGGCTTTAGCCCGCGCGGTTGCTCCGCGTTCGACATGACGCGAACGCCGACGAACCCGGCACGGAAGCACGCGGAATGCTCTATTCGCTCTTCATTTCGAGGAGTGCGGCCGCGATCGCGTCGAACCCCTCGACGCTTTGCAGCCGCGTCAGGTCGATGCTCCCGGCCGGCACGCCTGCGGATTCGGCTAGCCACTTCACCAGCGACAACGCGGCCACACGATGCCCGGCCTCTGTGGGGTGAAGAAAATCGCCGTAAAGTTCGGGGCCGTTCAAAGCGCGTGCCAGCGTATAAGGTGACGTAAGGTCAAGCGTCGCGAGACCATACTGCGACGCGGCCAACGCAACGCGATCATGAACGTCGCGAAGAGGATAATCCTCGCCGGCGTCCGGTTCTTCGAGCGGAAAGATCGCGATCAGGACGGCCGGACCATTTGCATCGGCTGCGATCCGTCCAAGTTCCGCAAACCCGGACGTCACGCGTCGCCAGGACACCTCGGTCTCGTGCAGGGCGCGGATGTAATCCTGTCGCGAGCCGAGCTTGTCCGCCTTGTACGTGGGATCCTCGAGAGCATCTTCCAAACGGACGGCGGGCTCGGCGAGAGACGCATACGCCAGATGAAACAGCCGCGAATGACTCAGCGCACGTAGAACACCGCGCGCAAGTCTTCGGCTGATGTCTCGCCGCGTCTGAGCGGTCAGCGCTTTGAGTCCCTCCTCCTCCAGACTGTACGACTGCGGATCGTTGAGGACGTAGCCGTAGACGACCAAGTCCGGTTGGTACTGCAGCCCGCGTACACGCAGAGCCTCGACCGCTTGGGTCGTGTTGTAACCTGACACGCCGAGGTTGAGCACTTCAAACCGCAAACCGTTCGAACCGGCCGCGTTGAGCATCGCCTCCAACTGCTTTGGATACGTGTGCCGGCGGCGGCACCAGAGTCCGTAGGTAACCGAGTCACCAATCACCACGATCCGGTATACCCCATCGGGCTTCTTGATTGAAAACTCCCGGTCACGCAGGCCCGCTCGACTGATCGTCGAACGGCCGTCTTTCGATCCGGGCATGAGTTCATATTTGAGAACGGGATTGTCGCTGAGACGAAAACTCCTTCGGTAAACGATGTTCAACCTCGGACCGACATCAAACGCGCGAACAACCACCTCGGCGACCGCAAGACCCAACAACACACCGAAAGAGAGGCACAACGCTCGAAACGCAAATCGCCTCGGGCGCTGGCACTTCGTAACGGACTGGATGGATTCGTCCGACATCCACGCCATTCTACCAACCGCTGCGACTTTCGTGCAGCGGCGCGCTCCCCGCCGCCCCCCTTGCCAAGGGGGGATTGAGGGGGGTCGACTCGCTTGGCCATCGCGCGCTTGGCTCTAACAACCGTTGCGACCTTCAGGCAGAGGAATCGTCCTGAAGGCGCGCCGACGATATCCGCGCAAAAAGGAAGGGACGATCGCTCGCCCCTTCCTCTTGTCGTAATAAGATCGGGCGCTACGCCCGGTATCTAAACTTACCCGCGAAGCGACTTATTGCTTTGCGGACGGCCACCGCGATCACGGCTCTTGTCAACGGTGCAACCAAGCTCGTTTTGTTCCTCGAGCTGATCCTTGATGCCATTAAACTCGCCGCTTGCGTACGCCTGCTGAACCAAGGCGATAACCTCGGCCTCGGTAAAGCCGAACGCGACCTGCTTGGTCGCGGCGTTGAGAAGGGCTGCGACGGCGTGTCGACCCAGGGCGATCTCACCACCGCCACCCTGCGACAGGGTCTTGAGGAGGCTTAGCCCGTGGCTCGACGTCACGCCGAACACCGCATCGAACAAATCATTTGGACTGTAGGTAACCCAGTACTGCAGATGCTGCGGCTGCTTCCAGAACCCGGGGGTACATCCCGCACCCGAGCCACAGCCGGCCGGCGGCGGATCGATCGGCGTAGACGAGCATCCGGTAGCGGCGTCGCAGACATCCTCAGTACATTCGTCACCATCGTCGCATCTGATCGAATCGTGTCTACAACATCCGTCCGCACCGCAAGTGTCCGTCGTGCAGGCGTCGCCATCGTCACAGCCTTCGTCGCTGCTACAAAACGGTGTGTTAACGCAGCAGCCGTCCGCACCACAAGTGTCCGTCGTGCAGGCGTCGCCATCGTCGCAGCCTTCGTCGCTGCTGCAAAGCGGTGTGTTAACGCAGCAGCCGTCCTCATCGCAAACGTCCGTCGTGCAGGCGTCGTCGTCGTCACAGCCTTCGTCGCTGCTGCAAAGCGGTGTGTTAACGCAGCAGCCGTCCTCATCGCAAGCGTCCGTCGTACAGGCGTCGTTGTCGTCGCAGTCATCGTCGACGTCACAGTCCGGAATGTGCAGGCAACAACCCGCCTGCGTGCATAGGTCGGCCGTGCATGCGTTCCCATCGCCGCACGTACCAGCGCCGGAGCACTCCGGGACGTTCCGGCAACAACCCTCTACGCAGGAATCGGCCGTACATACGTCCTCATCATCGCAGTCGGCGTCATCGGTGCAGTCCGGTGTGAACGTGCATACGCCCTCGCTGCACGTGTCGGTGGTACACGAATCCCCATCGTCGCACCCCGTAATCGGCGGCG
>JADFRO010000252.1 GCA_022561255.1 Planctomycetota bacterium
ACGGAGCCGCACCTGCTCAGATCAGCTGTGATGCGGCCGTTGTGCGTAAACAGGATTAACTCGCCGCCCTCGTAGTCGGCGGTGATTCTTCCGTTGTGCGTCTCGGCACGGAGCTTGCCATCACGCATCGAGACCTTGACGCCGCCGTTGTGCGTCACGATCGTAACGTCGCTGGCGGCACCGGATACGCCGACCGCTCCGTTGTGCGTTTCCAAATCCAGAGCAACGCCGGATGGACCGGTGATCGAGAAGCTAACCCGCGCTTTCCAGGTCAAACCCTTAATTCCCTTCCATCGCCAAGCCAAACGCTGCACGCCGTCGCCGACCGACTCTACATAGACGTCGATAGCGTCCATCGCATCCTCTGCGGCCGCCCTCGTGAGACCGCCACCCATCTTTGTCACCGTTACGGCGACCTCCGAATCGGTCGAGGCGGTGTAATCGACCTTGCCGTTGTGGGTTCGTACCTCAAGCGTTTCGAGCCCGCTGGCACCAATGGAAAGCGTCTCGGTGGCCTTGTCGGTCCACACCATCGTCCCGCAACCCCACGCGCATCCCGCGCCCCCGATGGCCACAACGCATCCGGTCGCAGCAAGTGACATCGTTCCGACCAGACCCAGACACAAGACTGCTTTCGTTCGCATCGTCATCATCTTCGCTCCATAACGGATGGTTTCGTTATCGCGCCGGCTAAACCCAACCGGACGCGGACGCCTGATACACTACTACCCGACAAGGATATTCGCAGAAAGTTGGTATTATTTCACCAGGGCGGACGAAGATCGCACAGTTTCTTACGACTCGTGCGTAGCTGGGGAGACGAAAGCAACCGCGAGGCCTGCCGGAAACGCCCTAACGCCTCCGAGCACGCAGCAAGACCAAGAAGATCGGTACGCCCACTACGGCTGTCACAACCCCGATCGGAAGGGTCGCACTGCCCAACTGTTGCCCCGACACCCACCCGGCCACGCGCATGCAAAGCTGAGAGACCCAGTCGCAGATGATTAAGAAAGCTCCGCCGGCGATGGCTGATGCGGGCAGCAGAATCCGGCAGTCCGAGCCAACCACCAGCGCGACCATGTGCGGGACGACCAAGCCCACAAAACCGATCGGACCACAGTGGGCAACGACCGCAGCCGTCGCCAGCGTACATACACCGACGCACACGCCCTGCAAGAGCGAGACGTTGACACCCCGTGCAGCCGCCAACTCATCACCCATTCGATACTGATTCAGCGAACGCGAGAATAAGATCAGAACGATCCACGCCGGGAGCATCATCGGCAAAAGCATCGCCCCCTCGATCGTACGAACGGCGTCGAGCGATCCCATCATCCAACGAACGATGAAGAACGTCTCACGCTCGTTGGACACAGCCGTCACAAACATCATCATCGCGGAGCAAAACAGACCCAGCGTCACGCCGGCTAGCAATAGTTCGTTTGATGTGAGTCGGCCCGATCCGCGAGCGATCAGAAACACCAGCCCCACAACCAGAATCGCCCCGCCAAACGCCGACGCCGCGATCGCGGAGACGCCCGCAACAGCGACGACCCATCCCAAACGAAGGGCGATCAGAGCACCAAGCGCACCGCCGGAAGCAATGCCCAGCGTGTACGGCGTCGCCAGCGGGTTGCGAAACAAGACTTGCAAGACCGCGCCGCACAGCGCGAGTGTCATGCCCACCTGAAGTGCGAGCAGCGCTCGCGGAAAACGCAAATTGAACATCGTGCGAGCGACCGCCACGAATCCGTCGCGCTCCTCCGCAGAAATGACGCCGTCACCATTAAGGTCCGCGAGCGGTCTGCCGACTAGCTCGTCCTGACTAATTTCCCATCCCAACCGCGCACGCCAAACATCCCACCAGCCGTACGAGGCTGAATCAACACCGACACCCGGACTGATGATCAACAGTACCGCAAGTCCGGCCGCCGCAACCGCTAGGCGCAGACCGTATCGCTTGATACTTGTAGGCGCAGGAGCCGGGGAATTCATTCCGAACGCTCCGGCCCGCTCTCGACGGGAACAAGCCAGCCGATACCGGATTGACCCGGCACCGTCAGACGGACCAGCGGAACGCCGTAGACACTTTGCAACGTATCTGGCGTGAAAACTTCCTCCGCGCTACCGATCGCGGCTACTTTACCGTCGTTTAGCAACAACACACGCGTGCAGAACCGCGCCGCAAGGTTCAAGTCGTGTGTGACGACAACAACGGCTAGACCGCCCACGGTAGCTTGCTCTTTCAGGATGCGAAAAACCGCCAACTGATGCTGGATGTCGAGTGACGCGGTCGGCTCGTCGAGCAGAAGCACTCTGGGCTGCTGGGCAAGGGCGGCGGCGACGTGAACGCGCTGGGCCTCGCCACTGGATAACGTCGTGAGGGGTCGGTCCGCCAGCTCGAGCGTCTGCGTCTGCTCCATGACATCGTTGGCAATACGATGATCGTCAGCCGACTCAAACAATCCCATGGATCGATGCGGGAAACGACCCATCAACACGACGTCGCGTACGAGGAAGTCCGCCTCACCCCCCGTCTGTTGCGGCACAAACGAAATCGACCGAGCGCGCTCCCGGCTTGCCACACGCCGAAGTGATTTTCCTTGAAAACGAACCTCGCCCCGGTGGGGAGCGAGCAGGCCGGCCATGAGTCGCAGTAGCGTGCTCTTGCCGGCGCCGTTGGGTCCAACGATCGCCCAGCAATCACCGCGCTGCACATCCAGCGACACGGGTCCGAGAAAGTCCGGGCGCCGCGAAAAACCGAAATGAACATCGTCGACGGTCAGCATCGCACACACATCAGGGATCGCTCAGCCCATCGGGATGCAGCATGCGCGAGACCTTCTCGATAATTGCGGGATAACGTACCGACGGGATCAAGCTGTGATCATCCCCCAGAAAATATATGCGACCGCTACCGACAGCCGGAATCGCACCCAACGACCGCCACTGACTCCGCAGCCGCTCCTCAAGCGCCGGCGTCAGCGTTAACTCGGGAAGCAGCTCGATAATCACGTCAGGCCGCCGCGCCAAGACACCCTCCGGCGAGACCTGTGGATAGGCCATGTCGAGGTGACCAAAGACGTTCTTCCCACCCGCCACCGTAATCATCTCATCGAGAAACGTCCCCTTCCCCGCCGTGAGCAAATTCGCAAGCCGATCCGGCTGGCGCATGACGGTGAGGAACACGCGGGGCTTGGGCAGATCAGCTGTGCGTCGCCGAATCGTTTCGATGCGTTCACGAAACTCCGCGACGAGTTGTTCAGCGCGATCGGCCCGCCCCACGAGCCGCCCAAGCTCTCGAATGCTGACTTCGATTCCGTCGAGCGAATCGGTTTCGTCCCTGTAGACGCGGACGCCGAGCTGACGACAAAGCTGCTCCAGTGGGTCGTTGTGACCACGCATCACCAACAGATCCGGGCGAAGCGCAGCGACGCGTTCCAGATCGGTATCCAGCAGCCCGCCTACGCGAGGCCGCTCCTTCAATTCGGGCGGATAGACGCAGTACTTGCTGACGCCCACGATGCGATCGCAAGCGCCGAGCGCACAAATCGTCTCGGCCGCGTTCGGCGCGATGGCGATGATGCGCTTGGCAACGGTCGGAACCCGGTTCGCGCCGCCTTTACCTTCGCCGCCGGGGCCATCGGTGCCGCGCGCTTCGCCAGGTCCGCACGCGACCGCCATGAACGCGGCGGATAGCGCAACGCCGATCACCGTTGATGAAACTGGGAGCGTAGCCCTAACTCGGTTTGACATGCCAACGATCGTACGGTCCGAAGGTCGTAATGCAAAGGAGGTTCGCCTGAACCGAGCCGCGACCGTGAGGGAGCGGACACGAAATCCGACCTATGGCCCGTCCAGGACAGATTGAAACTCGAAATAGTCGTCTAGGCTGAGTTGTTGGTCGCTGTCAGCGTCGAGCGGTAGACAGGCACCAAGCAGTTCCTCCACACCAAAGCAATTCTGGAACGCAGCGAAATCAGCCAAGTCGGCGGTGCCGCTGCCGTTGGTGTCGCCTGGCGCGTAAACGAACGTGACGCTGTTGACGGCCGTTCCGTCGTCGAACGTAAAGCTCGTGGTCGCGTCAAACGGGATTGGGCGGTCGAGAACGATCTCGACGGTATCCGGCTCACCGTTGTTCAGGCGGCGTGTCTTGAGAACAGCGGGGAGTGTGGTTCCCGTCGTCTCCACGCTGATTTCGTCAACGAGGACGTAGTTGGGCTCGTCATACGTGATCGTGAAACGGTCCAACGTTGCGTGTGTTCTCGCGTCAACGAACCCGGCGGGCGGATCGGATCCCACGAGTTTCTCTCCCGCTGAGATCGTCCCGTACCGAACGAAATCCCACTTGTTGACTGTGGGAAGGAGGTCGAGGTCACAGCCGCCCTTCCCACTGATGCGTATCGAATGGTACTCGTCGCCCCCAGTCTTGCTGCCACATGTCAACTCAGTCCCATCGACGTAAAAGCAATAACTCACGCCATCGTGGCTTTCAAATCGATACGTACGGAATTCGGAGTTCGCAAGATTCAAGAGGACGTCACCTCCATCAAAGGAAATCACCGTGTCACCGAACATGAGGAGTTCATCAACAATCGCGCGGTAGTCAACTAGCAGGTCAGCGTCGCACAGTGGGTTCGCGACGAACGGATGGTTTGACAGGAAACGCCATTCCACGAGAAAGGGAGGCGCCGGTGGCGGTACCGAGGGCTCACCAAGCCGATGGATGTAGCCGGAAAAGCGCGTCGCGCTCTGCCAACGCAGAACCAGGTATCCCTCCTCTATCGATTCCTCGCATGTGAACTCGCA
>JADFRO010000253.1 GCA_022561255.1 Planctomycetota bacterium
GCCATCAGCGCGTGCCGCGGAATACGCCGAAATCGTGAGCCGGGCACGCGAAATCCCTTGAGCCTTCCACTGTCAAAACAGCGGATCACCGTCTGCTGACTGACCTTGCAAACGGTGGCGACCTCGCCCGTGGTAAAGACCTGTTTTATCTCTCCATCCGCCATGATGAGCCCTCTCACCCCTACTTCTGCGAAGGTCCAATACCACTCATTTTAGCCATCTACCCTATATTTCCTATACGATACAGTTCGTAAGGTTGAACGTCAACGGAAAAATTGGAGATTGTAGGGCCGTTTTTTTCGGACGGTCGGGTCAAAACGCGCGAAGTATCCGGAATGTTCAGGGCGGCGACAAACTCACAGACTAACACCAACGCCTAGGCCGACTGGGTGACGCCCTTGGGTCCGCGACGAGACAGGTAGATCCACAGCACGGTGACGTCAGCCGGGTTGACACCGGTGATGCGGGACGCCTGCCCGAGCGTTGTAGGGGAAACGCGGGTGAGCTGCTCACGAGCCTCGGCGCGGAGTCCCGTCATGGCGGCGTAGTCGGCGCGAGCGGGGATGGCCATCGATTCCAACCGGCGGAATCGATCGATCTGACGATCCTGACGATCGACGTAACCGGCGTACTTGGCCTGGATCAGAGCCTGGTTGAGGTGATCGGCACAGAACGTTCGGTCGGTAAGACCGGCCAGTGCGTCGGCGAAGGCGCCAATATTCGCATCATCACGACGAATCCAGCGCGACAGTGTAACGCCGTTGACACTTCCCCTCGACGTCAGCGACTCGATGGTCGTGAGCGCTTCGCACTTCCTCTGGAAACGAGCCCAGCGCCGATCGTCCACGATGCCGACGCGCCGTCCGATCGGCGTAAGACGCTGATCGGCGTTGTCGGCGCGAAGACGTAAACGATACTCAGCGCGCGACGTAAACATGCGGTAGGGTTCCGTCGGCGGCTTGGTGATCAGATCGTCGATCATGACGCCGATGTACGCTTCATCTCGCCCGAGCACAAACGCATCCTGCCCACCGAGCACGCGAACGGCGTTGACGCCGGCGACAAGCCCCTGGGCGGCGGCCTCCTCGTAACCGCTGGTTCCGTTGATCTGTCCCGCCAGGAACAAACCGTCGACGAGCTTTGTTTCCAGAGACGTACGGATCTGATGCGTCGGAACGAAATCGTATTCGACCGCGTAGCCGTATTGCAGAATCTCCGCACGACGCAGCCCCGGCGTAGCGCGCACGAACCGATCCTGAACGTCCGCCGGCAAGGACGTGCTGATGCCGTTGCAATATACGCGCTCGCTTTCGTAACCCTCCGGCTCGAGAAAAACCTGATGCCGCGGTTTGTCGGCGAATCGGACGACTTTATCCTCGATACTCGGGCAGTAGCGTGGCCCGACGGCGTCAATCTGACCGCTGTACATCGGTGCACGGTGCAGGTTCGCCCGGATGTGTTCATGAACGGCTGCATTCGTCCAGGTAATCCAACATTGAATCTGTCGTTGGGTGATCGCGTCGGTCATCACCGAGAACGGCACCGGAACATCGTCGCCCGGCTGCGGCTCACAAACGTCGTAGTCGATCGAATCGCGATGAATCCTGGGTGGCGTACCGGTCTTGAGCCGGCCGAGCGAGAACCCCAACGACTCGAGCACACCACTGATTCCCACGGCACTCGCTTCGCCCGCGCGTCCGCCTTGCGTCTGCTCATGCCCGCGATGCATCAGGGCACGAAGGAACGTCCCCGTTGTAAGGATGACCGCACCGGACGTAAGGCACCTGCCGTCAGCGAGTGTAACGCCACGGACGCTGACACCGCTGGACCCGTTCGGCTCGCGGCGTGTGGCTGTCTGTGTGTCGATGGATTCGACGGAGCCTTCAACGATGTCGATCGTTGCAGCCGCGGCGAGTAGCGAACGAACCGCCTCGGCGTAGGCGTCGCGGTCCGCCTGAGCACGGGGTGCCCAGACGGCGGGGCCTTTGCTACGGTTCAGGATGCGAAACTGGATGCCGCTGCGGTCGATCGCCAGGGCCATGAGCCCGCCGAGGGCGTCGATCTCGCGGACGATTTGTCCCTTGCCCAGGCCGCCGATCGCCGGGTTGCAGGACATGCGGGCGATCGCGTCGCGTTGCATGGTCACCAGGGCGACGCTTGCTCCGAGGCTCGACGCCGCCCACGCAGCCTCGGCGCCGGCGTGACCACCACCTACAACAATAACGTCATAACAATGGGTCATGCGAGTGACTCCACGACGCGGCAGAGTTGCGGCCGATCTCCACCAGTATTCAATGCGACAAGGTCTGCCCGCTCGAAGCCGTTATACTGTTATGCAGCCGAATCGTCCACGTCGACGGTTCGATTGGCCTTATGCCGCCGGAGACAAGTGCGAGACGTAGATCGATGCAGGTAACCCCGCGCGAAAAACCGTTACTCATCTACGACGGTACTTGCCAATTCTGTCGGTACTGGATCGCACGCTGGCGGAAAACATCCGGCGATCGCGTGGGTTATGAGCCGTATCAGGACGTCGTAACCCAGTTCCCGCAGATACCGCTTTCCGATTTTGCTTCGGCGGTTCAATTCGTCGACACAGACGGTAGGGTCTACGACGCGGCCGAAGCGGTCTTTCGCGCACGCGCTTGCTCGCCGAGGCGCGGCGCGCTTCTTTGGGCGTACGAAAGAGTTCCCGGATTCGCCTCGACCTCGGAGGCGGTCTACCGATTCGTTGCGCGCCGTCGGGACGGATTCTCCAAGATAACGCGGTTGCTGTGGGGCGATACGCTCGAACCCTCCACGTTTTCGGTGGCGCGGCGGTTGTTCCTGAGGCTGCTGGGCGTCGTATATCTGATGGCGTTCGTCTCGCTTTTCGTCCAGATACTTGGTTTGATCGGCGAAGACGGCATCCTGCCGGTTGGACAATACCTTTCAGCCGCCCACGAACAGATCGGGGACGCCGCGTATTGGCGCGTGCCGACGTTGTGCTGGCTTGGTTGCAGCGACGCCGTTCTCCAATGGGGTCTGTGCGGCGGTGGCGCGCTGCTGTCGGTCTTGTTGATTCTGGGACTGACGCCGTTACCCGTACTCGCGTTGTTGTGGCTGTTTTATCTCTCGCTGACGACGGCCGGGCAGACCTTTCTGAGTTTCCAGTGGGACATTCTGTTGCTGGAAGTGGGATTTGTGGCGATTCTGCTAGCGCCGGCGACGTGGCGTTTGAGTTCGCCCCGAGTGGGCGAGCCGTCGCGCATCGCGCACTTTCTCGTAAAGTTCCTTCTGTTCAAACTGATGTTCCTGTCGGGCGTCGTAAAGCTCAACAGCGGCGACGATTCGTGGGCGAACTTGACCGCCCTGAACTTTCACTACGAGTCTCAGCCGCTCCCGAGTTGGACGAGTTGGTACGTCCATCAGTTTCCGGAGCAGTTCCAGGCACTTTCCATCGCCGTCGTGTTCGTGATCGAGCTGGCGCTTCCGTTTCTGATCTTCGGCCCCCGCCGGCTTCGTCACTTCGCCGCGGCCGGAACGGTTGGGTTTATGCTCTTGATCGGCGCGACGGGCAACTACAACTTCTTCAATCTACTCACCGCGTTGCTTTGCGTTCCACTGCTCGACGATGCATTCTTGAGGCGTTTCACGCTTCGAAGAAGGCGAGGCTCGTCGCAACCGCATCCGACGCCGCGCAGTGGGTTCCACATTCGCAACTTCGTCCTCATTCCGATTGCCGTTGTCATCCTGAGCTTCAGCGTCGTCCAAATCGTGAGCGGCACAACTCAGAAGGACATCGCGCCCCGCTGGGTGCGGAAGACCATGCGCTACGCGGCGCCTTTTCGCAGCGTGAATTCATACGGGCTCTTTCGCGTGATGACCAAATCGCGCCCGGAGATTATCATCGAGGGCAGCGACGACGGCATCACCTGGCTCGAATATGAGTTCACCTGGAAACCCGGTGACGTCGATCGACGGCCGAGCTTCGTGCAGCCGCATCAGCCGCGACTCGATTGGCAGATGTGGTTCGCGGCGTTAAACCGTCGCCGACAATGGTCCTGGTTTCGTCCTATGATGCAACGGATTGTGGAAGGTTCCCCGGAGGTGCTTGCACTCTTTGAAACCAATCCGTTTCCCGATCAGCCCCCGCAGTATGTCCGGGCCTTGCTCTACAATTACCGGTTTACGACGATCGACGAACGGCGCGAAAGCGGCGCATGGTGGAGAAGAGAACTGCGCGGTCTGTACGCCCCCCGGATCGCCCGACCGGAGCACCAATCGGACGCCGCAGTGGCTCATCCACGACGACAGCAGCGTTGACGGCTGGCACGGCTCGGACGCTACGAAACAGCAAAAGTTTCCGACCGACCGCCGCTTGCGTCCCGGAAACGTCGTTCTGGGGCTCGCGTGCTGCTTTTTTTCTTGCAAATGGGGGTGGGCGTGTGGTATAAGGCGGGTTGCGTGGTTATCGGTTGGTCTCGGCGCTGCGTGGCGGGTCGGCCGAAACCGTGGGGGTCGGGGTGCTGGCTGGTCGTTGGGTCGGCGCTGCGATCCACCCGCTCAGATCGAAACACGCGCGGCCCACGGCGGGTTGGAAGGATGCCCGTCGCGGTAACCGTCGGTGGGACACGACGTTGGGACACGGCCGCGGCGTAATCTGAGCGGCGGACTTTGGCCCGCTCGGCGTGTAGGTGAGGGTTTGTCGTCCGTGTTCTTGCCGCAGGGCGTATTGGGGAAGCCGGCCGCAGAGTGAGTGAAGGATTCACGGGTGTGGGAGGACCGGTTGCTTCGCGCGGGCGCGGGGCAAGGCGGCTAGTGGG
>JADFRO010000254.1 GCA_022561255.1 Planctomycetota bacterium
AAGTTTGTATTCAGCCCGACAGATTGGGACCTCAAGAAGGAGATCCTCCCAGTACCAGTTTCAGAGCCCGATGCCAAATGGCGAGATATCATCTCGCCTCCCGCCTTGGTGCTGATATTGGGCAAGCGGGGCAGCGGCAAATCTGCGCTGGCCTACCGCCTTTTGGAATTGTTTCGCTATCGGCTGACGCCTTACGTCGTCGGCGTAACCTCCCAGGCTCGTAGATTACTTCCCGACTGGATAGGTATCGTCCCGGATTTGGAGAGTCTGCCATTCGACTCTATCGCGTTGGTAGATGAGGCGTACCTCCCATACCACGCTCGCCGTAGCATGGCAGAGGCCAGTACTTCAATGTCCCAGGTACTGAACCTTTCCAGGCAGAGGAACCAGACCCTCATCTTCGTTACACAGGAAGCCCGGCAAATCGACCGAAACATTGCTAGTTCCGCTACCGTCATTGCGTTCAAGGAGATCGGCATGTTTCAGCCTGAGTTTGATCGTCCGGAATTGAGGAAAATGGTCGCTCAGGCCAGCCAAGCCTTTGCTAGTGTCACTAGAAACAAACGAAAGTGGTCATACGTTTTTTCGCCCGACGGGGACCACCTGGGATTATTGGAGAACGAGCTTGCCTCGTTTTGGAAAAACGGGCTTAGCAAACTCTTTGCCAGCGCAGGCAATCCAGCCACTCGCAGGGTAGCGAAGTCGCTTACTCTTGAGGAGAAGATTGAAAAAGCAAAGGAGCTTCGAACGGAGGGCCTCTCCTACAGTAGGATCGCAAGCGCCCTCGGGGTGTCGAAATCAACGGCTGTCAACTATCTTAGGGATTATCCGTACCGTTAGATTCGTAGTCGGCAGGTTAAGCGTCGGCTGAGGACTCGACCTCAATCCAAGCCTCGGGATATGGACACGAATGACAAACACCGAGGCGTATGTCGTTGATTGATATGCTTTCGAGTGCCTTATCGATGACAGGCACTAGGTATTTTAGGTCCTCATATATTAGCTATGTATTTCTTAACAGTAAGGAATAGACTCTTCACCCTTCACGTTTTAGGAATTACTTGGTCTGTAGACTTGGAAATAGTCTCCAGCATGAGGTGAAGGGTTGATTTCAATCCTTCACTACCCTTCACTACCTTCACTCAGCGAATGTGAGGTGTCTTGTGAATGGTGGTGAAGGGTGCATGAACGAAGGAATTTACTATACGCCCCGTATCACCGCCTCAAACGGCGAAAGTGAAGTGTGAAGAGCGTATCCCATTGTGTGACCTCACGATTTCTCTTTCATTCGTGGTCGAGCAACTCAAATGACCACCAATTGCCGTCATTTCCGTGCCCTGACCCGATCTTGAATCGGACGCTGAGGGCCTCCTGCATAGTGTCGATTCGTTTGCCCAACTGAATAGAATTGCTGACCCGTAGATTGATTCCTGACCCGTCGGCGATGGAATTTTGGTAGCGATGTTTGTCGTATGGCTCATTCACAATCCGCTGCGTGCCCGGCGCGCATCCACGCACGCGTTGAACCGCTGGTGCTGGGCCGGCTCCATCGCTCAACGGGAGGTCGATCAAAACTTAAGCCTGGACCGCGCCGCGCGAACGCTAAGGCCAATGTGTCGGGGCGAGTCGTTGCTTGTGTACGGACCGCGCAACCAGGCGAGTGTGTTGATCGGTGCCGGATACGAGACGCCGATCGTCGCGCCGGAATTTTACCTCGACGACGTGTGTCCCGGTTGGGAGCGTAGTCACAACGAGCGCCTTGTGCACACGCCGCCGGTTTGGATTCTGGATACGTCTCGGACGTTCGCCGCCGCCGTTGCGCGGTCGTCGCTTGGACTCGATTACCGCATGGCCCACTGGTTCGGTGACCGTTTGCAGGTTTATCATCTTGAGGGCGTCACGCCACCCGCGACCGGGTTTCAAAGCGCGCGAACGTTTCAGGCTGTATCGCGCGAGCAACTTGAGCATGAGCGATCGCTCGCCGGCGCGAGTCTTACGGTTCACGCTCTCGACGCGGACGACGCCACCAATTTCTCGACGGATCGGGAGGCGCTGGCGCTCTCGGCGCTCCTGACGGATTTGTCGGCGCGTGGTTTTCGCCGGTTGGCTGTGTACGGCGCGGGCCGCTTCACGATCCGCCACGCCGACCTGTATCGAAACTCAGCCGTACCGGTTACGGTCGTTCTGGACGACAACGCGGAAAGATCGGGTGACCGCTTCCTCGATTGGCCGGTGAAGTCCCCCGCAGAGGTTTCGCGCGACGACTTCGACGCCGTTATCGTGTCGACCGACCGCTTCGTCCGACCGATGCTCGCTCAATTGCGTCGGCGTTGGGGCGAAACCGTCCAGGCGTTCACCGTCGCGACGTAAAAACAGGCGTATTGTGTACGGAGGCTGGCCGGTTCGCACAACATCGCGCATCATGCACGCATGGACGGCGAAGCCAAGACATTCGACGAACTGGTCACCGCCGCTCTTCTCGCTTGGGATCTGCCCATAACGTCGGCCCAGGTCGCGCAGTGTTGGACCCACTTTCAGGCGGTCGTCGAGACGAATCGTTCGTTGAATCTGACGCGGATTACCGAATCGCATGAGGCCGCGATCAAGCACTACGTAGACTCACTCGCCATTCTGCCGTGGATTCGCCGGGAGCATCTCACCGTCAACACGCTTCTCGACGTCGGAACCGGGGCGGGGTTCCCCGCGATCCCCTTGGCCATCGTTCGTCCCGACTGGGTGGTGACCGCGATCGACGCGACGCGCAAGAAGACGGACTTCGTCTCGCGCATCGCCAAGGAACTGAAACTGACGAACGTTCGCGTCGAGCACGTTCACGCGAAGCATTGGACGTCGCCGGAGCGTTTCGACCTCGTAACGCTGCGGGCGGTGGTGAAGCTCGCCCGATGCATCGAACTCGGTGCGCGCTGGCTCGCGCGCGGCGGTTCGATCGTCGCCTACAAGACCGCTTCGATTGACCCGCAGGAGCAACGTGACGCTGAGGCCGCCACCGTAAAGGTATCGCTCCGCGCGGCGCCGCCGTACACCTACGAGCTACGAATGGGCGACGAGACGATGAATCGAGCGCTACACATCTTCACAAAGACGTAGCGCCGCTCCCCGAAAGGTTGTCTGACTTTCGTCCCCCCTTACTAAGGGGGGACTACAGGGGGGTCTATCACATCCTGCAAGCACCTCCCCCGACCCCTCCTTGGCAAGGAGGGGAGAAAAAAGTCGAACGACGTTTGCGGAAGCGGCACTAGCGTTTTGTTCGGCCCGATCCCTGCGACGCACTATCGGTTGGCCCAATGTCGCACGGCGTTTTGAAAAATCGTGAGTCCATCGGCAGAACCCGCAGCCTCGCGGCGCGTCCACTGCGGATGTTGCATGTGATCGAAGTGTCGATCGGGATGAGGCATGAGGCCGAACACCCGACCCGTTGGATCGCACAGTCCGGCGATGCCACCGGTACTGCCGTTTGGGTTTTCAGGATAGCGATCCGTGCGGCCATCCGCATCGACGTAGCGGACCGCGACGTGACCGCGCTTAAGCAGCTCGTTTGCGAGGGCTTCGCTTTCGGTGACGACGCGACCCTCGGCGTGCTCGACGGGCATCTCCAGAAAACGGCGCGATGCGTCGCCGGCTGAAAGAAACGGACAGCGGTCGCTGCAAACCTCAAGCCGGACCCATCGCGCCTCGAACCGCCCCGAATCGTTAAACGTCACCGTGACGCCGCCGTCGCCTCCCGGCAGCAACCCCATCTTCACCAGCACCTGAAACCCGTTGCAGATACCGAGAATCCCGCCGCCGTCGTCGACGAAGTTCCGAATCGGCTCCGCCAAGTTCAGCGCGAGTCGCTGGGCAAGGATCGCACCGGCTGCGATGTCGTCGCCGTAACTGAAACCTCCGGGAATCGTCACGATCGCAAAACGATCGAGCATGGCTCGGTTTTCGATCAGGGCGTTGACGTGGACGAGCGTCGGCGAGGCGCCCGCCAGGCGCCACGCATGCATAACTTCTTCATCGCAATTGATTCCCGCTGCTCGAAGCACCAGCACGCGTACGTCCACCGACATTGCTATGTCCCTCCGCCCTGGGCTAGCGGCGCTCGCCACGCCGTCGCAAGTCGTTCCACGCGAAGATCGATCGGATCGCCGTCCGTTACGTCGATTCGCAGGCGCGCATCGGCCGTCACCTTACCGAGAATCGGCAAGCCGCATTCAACCGCCGCCGCTCGGCTCATCGCCAGAACGTACGAAGTGGCCATATTCGTGAGCAGCGTATCACCGACGTCGGCGGGCACCGAGTCGATCGAAGCTCCGAGTCCCGAGGCGATGCACATTTCAGCGATAGCAACAGCTAGACCGCCGTCACTCACGTCGTGTGCGGCGCTGACTTTTCCCGATCGAACAAGCTCAGAAACTCGCGTGTGCATCTCGAACGCTTCGGACAGCCCGACGCCATCAACCGGGGCGGACGCAAAAACCAAGACATCGTCGGGCCGCTTCAGGTCCATCGACACGCAGCGCCGAACGTTGTCAACGAGCCCTATCGCGCTGATGAGAAGCGTATACGGTATCACGATTCGTTCGGGTAACCCCGTGCGTTTTGCCTCCGCCGCGGACATCGAAAACTCGTTGTTCAGCGAGTCCTTGCCGGAGATAAAGGGCAGGCCAAACGTAATCGCGGCGTCGCACGCGCCGCGGCAGGTACGCACCAATGCGCCCAGCGACTCCTGGGAATCGCACCTGGGCCAGCAGAAGTTATCGAGAATGGCGGTTCGCGCGGGATCGGCGCCGACGCAG
>JADFRO010000255.1 GCA_022561255.1 Planctomycetota bacterium
CGTTCGCCGCGATCGCCCCCGGCGTTCCATCGGTGGAGGCGTTGTCGACGACGATGAGTTCATAGGTTTTACGATCCAGGCCACGGCTCGCGAGGCGCGAAAGCGTGTCGCACACCACCGCCCGACGGTTGTGGGTGGCGAGGATGATGCTTACGGTTGGTTGCCTGCTCTTCGTCATGCGCGATCGCCTTGCGTAGATGTATTATCGGTCCGAATCGGGGGGGTGATTGAGAACCGCTCGGCCAATTTGCGATCGCGGGGAACTCTCACGCCGCTATCATCGCGTAGATTTTGGCCGTAAACTGAGGCCATGCCCGGTGGTATTGGTCTGTACGGTGGGAGTTTCGACCCGATTCACCTCGGGCACGTGCGTATCGCTCGGGCCGTGGCCGAGGGGTTGGACCTGCAACGGGTCATTTTTCTCCCGTCCTCCTCCCCACCTCACAAGCAGGGTCGGACGCTGCTGGACTCGGTTCACCGCCTGGAAATGGTCAAGCTCGCGATCGAGGGTAAGCCCGGTCTTGAAGTGAGTGACTTCGACCTGACCCGCAGCGGACCCACCTATACGATCGACACGATCGCCCATTTCCGCCAAACGCTCGGCCCTTCGGCTGAGCTCTATTGGATCATCGGCGCGGATTCCTTGGCAGAGCTACCGTCTTGGCACCGAGCGGACGAGTTGATCGACGCCTGCCGGATCGTAACAGCCGGTCGCGGTGGGAGTGGGCCGATCGATTGGGCGCTCCTTCGAGAGAGGTTAAGCGACCGGCAGATTGAAACGCTTCGAGCCGGTGTCGTGGAAACGCCACTGATCGACGTCAGCTCCACCGACGTTCGTGCCCGGGTTCGAGCGCAGCAGCCGATTCGCGCCCTGGTGCCCGAGGCGGTCGCGACCTACATCGAGCAACATGGGCTATACGGCGACGGATGACGCCGCAGCCTGCCGGGAACACTGTCTCGCCTTTGTCGTCGTTGTCATTGGCGGGTATGCTGCGTCAGCGGGATCGGGAAAAGTTAGGAACTACGGAACCGAAGGAGTGACACCCGTTGCGAAAAGAATCGTATGACTTCTTGAAGAAGATGCAGGAGACGCCTTCGCCGTCGGGATTCGAGCAGCCCGTACAGCGCATCGTTCGTAAACGGATGAAGCCGATCGCCGACACGATCGAGACGGACGTTCACGGAAACGTCATCGTGGGCTTGAACCCCAAGGGGACGCCGCGTGTGATGCTCGCCGGTCACTGCGACCAGATCGGCATGATGGTCAACTACATCGACGACGACGGTTTCATCTTTTTTCGGCCGATCGGCGGCATCGATCCGTCGGTGCTACCAGGGTCGCGCGTTGTGGTCCACTCCAAGAACGGCCCCGTCGACGGCGTCATCGGACGAAAGCCGATCCACGTGCTCAAGCCGGAGGAGCGCGGTCAAAAGATCGAAATCCGCGAAACGTGGATCGACGTCGGGGCCAAGAGCAAAAAGGAGGTCGAGCGGGTCATCAGTGTTGGTGATCCCGTTACGTTTCGTCTCGAAATGATTCCGTTGGGCAGCGATCTTGCGACGTCCCCGGCCTTCGATAACAAGTCCGGTACGTTCGTGGTGATGGAGGCGCTGAGACTTTGTGCGACGAAGAAGATATCCTGCGCCCTGTTCGCCGTGAGCACCGTGCAGGAGGAGGTGGGCTTGCGAGGTGCGAAGACGTCGTGCTACGGGGTCGATCCGCAGGTCGGTATTGCAGTCGACGTAACCCACGCCACGGACTACCCCGACATCGACAAACGCGTGAATGGGGACATCAAGATGGGGGCGGGACCGGTCATCTCCCGCGGCGCGAACGTGAATCCGCCGCTGGAAGCGTTACTCGTCAAGACGGCCAAGGCGAAGCGCATCGCGCATCAGATGGAGGCGGCGCCCGCCGGTACGGGGACCGATGCCAACGCCATTCAGCTTACTCGGGCCGGTGTGGCCACGGCGCTGGTTAGCATACCCAACCGGTATATGCATACCCCGGTTGAAATCGTCAGTCTTTCCGATCTCGAGGCGACCGCCAAGTTGATTGCTGAGACGGTGGCTCGAATCACTCCACGAACCAAGTTCATCCCCCAGTGATCAGCCGGTGAATCGCCCCGCTCATCTTGAACAAAAGGTAGAGGCTGTGTCGAATCCTCGGCGCTTGACCGATCCGATCGGTCTCGACGTGCTCGAAGAGATGCAGGAGCGCTTCGCGGCACTGGGGCGTATGACGGTCTGCATCTGCACGCTCGATGGCGTGGCGATCACGCAGCCGACTTGGGGGAGTCTTTTTTCCAAGCTCATCGGAACCTCCGCGATCGGCGACCGTGCCTGGCAGGAGGCGCTCCAAGAATGCACGATTCGATCGGACTCAAGCGCGCCGGCAACCTGTCACGAAGGGATGACCCTTCACGCTACACCGATCATCGCCGACGAGCAGGCGCTAGCCATGCTGGTGATCGGAACGCGAAGCGAGTTGCCGTCGTCGTCGAAGGAGATTCGCCGGATCGCCGATATGTACAAGGTCAACCCCGATGAGCTGGAGTCGGCTGCCAAGGCGTTCAACCCGGCGAGTGGCGGAACGCGCGAGGACATTCTTCGTTTCGCCGAAACGCTCGCCCACATCATCGCGACCATCCACACGCAGGCGAGTCGCATCACCCGGCAGTTGGCTGACCTTCGCACGGTGCATGAGCTTTCACAGCTTCTTGCGGGATCGCTCGACCTGCAGGAGATTCTCGACGTCACTGTCCGTCGTGTGGTCGAGGTTATGGAGGTGAAAGCCTGCGCAATCCGCCTGCTCAACTTTGAAAACGGAGAGTTGGTGATCAAGGCTGTGCACAATCTTTCAGATGAGTACCTCAACAAAGGTGCGGTCCTGTTGCGTGACAACATCATCGACGCCAAAGCGTTCGCAGGGGAAGCGGTGACGATCGAGGACGCGGCCAACGATCCGCGAATTCGGTATCCGCAAAACGCACGCCGCGAGGGGATTGTGAGTGGCTTGTGCGTTCCTGTTGCCTATCGCGGCGAAGCGATCGGCGTGATTCGTGTCTATACGTCGCGTCGACACGTCTTCACTGAACCCGAAGAATCGCTGCTCCGGTCCATAGGGTCTCAGGCGGCCGCAGCTATCATTCATGGTCGTCTCCGCAGCGAACGCACGCAATCAGAGCGAATCGAACGTCAGGTCGCAACGGCCGGCGAGATACAGCGGCGCATGCTGCCGTTGCGGGCGCCCGAGTGGACCGGCGTTCAGTTGGGATGCGTTTACGATCCGACTCTGCTGCTCGGCGGGGACTTCTATGACTTTATCGAATTGCCGGACGGTCAACTCGGTGTGTGCATCGCGGACGTCGTGGGAAAAGGCGTGCCCGCGGCGCTTTTGATGGCGTCCATTCGCTCGACGCTTCGCGCGTACGCGCCGACGTCGGACGACATCACGCGAATCGTGCGTCAGACGAACCGGGACTTATGCCGTGACACACTCGTCAGCGAATTCGCCACGCTCTTTTACTGTGTGCTTTCCCACGACGGACGGCGCCTGGTGTACTGCAACGCCGGCCACCCGCCGCCGATTCTGCTTCGCGGCGACGACGTTTGTTTGCTCGATGAGGGCGGGCTCGTCATCGGTATTGAGCCGACTGAGAACTTCGACCAGGGTGTGATCGATTTGAACGTGGGTGACGTTGTCGTCATGGTGACCGACGGCGTTACGGAGGCGATGAGCTTTTCCGACGAAGCGTACGGCGATGGCCGTCTGCTGGCGTCGGTTCGTCAGCACCGAGCGCTGTCGGCCGATCAGATGGCCCAGCAGATCTTGTGGGATGTTCGTCGATTCGTCGGCCTGGCGGAGCAGTCGGACGACATCACCGTCGTGACGATCAAGGCCGTCTGACGATCTCGCGAGAAGCGCCTTCGCTGATTGGACTTTCGAGGGTTTGCCCCCGGCGTGCCTCCGCAGATTCGATCTTCGCAGGTTGGATCTTTGCAGGTTGGGCTCGAGTGCCCGTTTCAGAAAGGCCATGTTTCTTTCGTCCCCCCTTGCCAAGGGGGGACTACAGGGGGGGGCTGTCGCGTTCCGCGAAAACCTCCCCCGACCGCGCCTTGGTAGCGAGGGGGGAAAAAGTCGCGTGACGTTGTGAGAAACGCACTAGAGTTTCTTGTTGCTGACAGCCGGTCGCTTCGCGCGCGTCGCGATTTGAGCTATCTTGGTAGCGTTGGACGGGGCGTGGCGCAGCCTGGTAGCGCGCCTGCTTTGGGAGCAGGAAGTCGCAGGTTCGAATCCTGTCGCCCCGATTTGTAAGTCGTTATAGCACAGTCTGTTACGATAGACGGCGGCCATGGCGGATCGGCGTCTCTTGCGTCGGTTCAACGCCGGTTCAACATCGACGATCTAAAGGCAACCGGAGTTTTGCAACGAAACAACCGGTTTTGCAACTGGGGTATAAGACGAACGCTCTCTGATCGACCCGGGTCTTTCGTACAGGCGGGTCGTCGAGAGCGTAGTGGTTTTTCAAGAGCTGAAGGTCGTTCGAACAACCTTCGAAGCTAATACATCAACCGTTGCCGACACCGTCCTCCGCATCCAAACTCCCACGGCGTCGATCTCGAAACATCGCCAGCAGATGCTGTAACAAAGCCTCGTGCTCCTCCTCCGTATGCGTTAGTTCGTAGATCGCCTCCATCTCTCCAGCACCCAGCTCGCGAACGAACTCGGTGTTCATGATCATAATCGTTGGAACCTCCGTGTTCCCGATGCGTTGGTTGCAGTCGGAG
>JADFRO010000256.1 GCA_022561255.1 Planctomycetota bacterium
ATTGCCATTTCGAGCAGGACGTGCATGGGGACGGCAAGCTTTATGGCGAGGTGCGAAACGCGATCGAAATCGACTGCGTAGACTGTCACGGAACCATCCGCGAGAGGGCGACACTGCAATCGTCGGGGCCGGCCGGTGGCAATGATCTCACCAAGCTACAGACACCCTTTGGTCGGCGGTTCGATTGGCGTAACGATCGTCTGTTTCAACGATCGACGCTGGTCAAAGGTCTGGAGTGGGAGGTGAAACAGCTCGTGGACATCGTCGACCCGGCATCGGACCGTTACAACGCGAAGGCCGCGTATGCCAAGACGCTTCAGCGCGGCGGAAAAAAGTGGGGCGACCCGGGCTGCCCGGAAAGTCGTTTGGCCCACACAAACGACAACATGAGCTGTTACGCCTGCCACACATCGTGGATGACGAGTTGTTTCGGATGCCATCTGCCGATGCGTTCCAACGCACGCATGCCCATGCTCCACAACGAGGGGGAGGTGCTGCGCAACTTCACCAACTACAACTTCCAGGTCTTGCGCGACGATGTCATCATGTTGGGGAAGGATTCGACGGTGAAGGGAGGAAGGGTCGTGCCGGTGCGGTCGTCCAGCGCGGTGATCGTCGGCTCGCAAAACGCCAATCGGGAGTGGTCTTATTCGCAGGCACAGACGGTCTCGACGGAAGGCTACAGCGGACAGGCGTTCAACCCGCACTTTCCGCACGCGGTTCGCAAGACCGAGACGCGCAGGTGTACCGACTGTCACGTCTCCCAGGCCGGCGACAACAATGCGTGGATGGCCCAACTCCTGTTGCAGGGCACGAACCTGGTGAACTTTTTCGGTCGGTTCGTGTACGTAGCGGAAGAAAAGGAGGGGTTCGAGGCGGTCGTCGTCACCGAACGCGATGAGCCGCAAGCGGTGATCGGCAGCAATCTGCATCGCCTTGCTTTTCCCGATGAATATGCGGCCCACGTTGACGGCGGGCGAGAGTTGTTCGAGGCCCATGAGCACGGCCTCAACGACGGCCCCTTCGCCGGGGACGGGGAAATCCTGGATCTTCAGATGCGCGGTGAATATCTCTATACCGCTCGCGGGCGCGGCGGATTCTACGCATACGACATCGCCAACATCGATAACAAAGGCTTCAGTGAGAGAATCGTCACGGCTCCGGTATCCCCACTTGGACAGCGGCTCCACGTCAAAACCAAGTACGCCACGTCGATTTGCAGCCCATCGACTTTGGCTGTCGATCCGACACGCATGCGCGTTTCAAGCGACCCAACAAAGAAGCCGGCGTCGATCTTGGAGCCGCGCCAGGCGCACCACGTCAATGAGGAGCAGGCCATGCACCCGATCTACGCCTACCTGTACCTTACGGACTTGTATGAAGGACTCGTCGTCATCGGCGACGCAAGAGCCGGTGTCGGAACGCTTCTGGACGGCGATCCGACAAACAACTTTCTCACGCGATTGTTGGCTTTCAATCCGGACGGGCGCCTCGACGGTGCCGTCAACATGACACTCGCCGGACACATCGCTTACGTTTGCTGCCGACGGGGCATTGTGATCGTGGACCTCGACAATCCCGCCAAGCCCAGGATCATCGCCGAGGTTGGCTCGCCGGCGATCGTTGACCCCAGCGACGTCGCCGTACAGTTCCGCTACGCGTTCGTGACCGACAGGGATGGTCTCAAGGTGATCGACGTCACCGATCCGGGCCGGCCCCGTCCGGTTGAAGATGCAACCGTTTTGATCGAAGAGGCCAATCGGGTCTATGTCGCTCGCACCTACGCGTATGTGGCGGCCGGGAGCGCCGGGCTGGTGATCGTGGACGTAGAGCGTCCGGAATCGCCCAGAATCGATCAAGTCTTTACTGCAGATGGAAAGATCAACGACCTTCGCGACGTTAAGGTCGGCATGACCAGCGCGAGTGCTTTTGCGTACCTGGCTGATGGGCGCAACGGGCTGCGCGTGGTCCAGTTGTTTTCCCCCGGAACCGACCCAAGGTCACGGGGGTTCAGCCCCCGTCCGACCCCCGAACTGATCGCGACGTACGATACCCACGGACCGGCCGTTGCGGTATCCAAGGGGCTCGATCGAGACCGCGCGGTGGACGAAAGTGGACATCAGACGGCTGTATTCGGACGCATCGGAGCGCGGCCCTTCACGCTGGAAGAACAGAAACGTTTCTATCTGAGCAACGGGGAGGTTTATCGAGTCAGCGATGAGTTGCCGTCGCAGGCACGCCAACCGTAGCTCATCACATCAGGCACGAGTCGAGTTTTGGCCGTGCCGACTCGCTTATTTTTCCGATCCTGCCGCGTCACCAGCGTAGCCAAAGTATCTGACGATCATACGGAGCGTGTCCACAGATTTAGACTGCGCACTGCGCCGTCATCACAATCCGTCACGCAAGGCTGGAAGCATGACGACTTGTGCACCAGCGAAAGAGGTGAGCGTGAAACGCTATAACGCTCGACATTTACGGACGTCGCGCCGGGGGGGTCAAAGCCCAGGCCCCCCGGCGCAGCATGTACTTCACCCGATTTAGGAGCTAGAATCGGTCGCACAAGTTGTATCTATGCGCAAAGGCGGCTGACTAGAGGCTTCGGGCTCGAACCTGACATGTCCATTACAAGGCGAATCTTTTGCTGGCGGCTCCTTATCGGTGGCTTGTTGCCGCTCGGCTGTGGCCAACCGCCTCCGCCCGCGCCCCCACCGCTGCCGAAAGCGACCGACTGCAGCTCTTTGGTGCTTGCTTGCTTTGACGAACTTCCCGACGAGTCTGCGAACCTCATCTGCTTTCGGCCGACCAGTCGATGGAACAAGACGGACCTGACGTGGCGCCTGGAGAATCCACTCGATCGACTCGACGTGCAAGAGCAACTCGACGTCGTCCAGCAAGTGTTCGACGCCTGGGCGGAAGTTTCCGCGTTGTCCTTTACACAAGTGGAAGAGAACTCCGACATCACGCTTAGCTTTCGCGGCGGCGGCCACGGAGACTCGTTTCCCTTCGACGGACCCGGATCGATCCTCGGGCACGCATTCTTTCCCGGTACGGCCAAAGCGGGGCAGGTCCATCTGTGCAGTGTCGAGCCGTGGGCGTTAACCGTCGGAGAGGATCAATTCGATCTCTTCACGACGGTCGTACACGAGGTGGGTCACGCGCTCGGCCTGGAGCATAGCCAGGGCGTAGAGTCGGTGATGGCGAGAAGTTATCCCGAGGGTGGCGTAACCGGACTTTCTACGGATGACGTTGACGCCATCGTCCGCCTCTACGGCAGTGCCGACGGCACCATCGCTCCGGACCCCCCAAGTACACCGGACGCGCTTTGCGAACCGGCCGATCTCATCGCGGCGGGCAACCCGGATTCGGACGGCGATGGTATTCCCGACACGCTTGAAGTGTTCGTGTTCGACACGGACCCGTTCTCGCCTGATTCCGACGGCGACGGCGTCGATGACTTCGTAGAGATCTTTCGCGACGGTACCCCCCCCTCGCAGCGTATTACGCCGCAGGATCCCGATCCTGATGGTGATGGTTTGCCCAACAGCGTAGAGCTCGAACTCGGTACGGATCCGAACGATCCCGATACGGATGGAGACGGAATCCCGGACGGTCGGGAGGTGTTCTTCTTCGGCACCGATCCGCTCAATCCCGACACCGATGGCGACGGCATTCCGGACGGCGAGGATCCTGCACCGACCAATCCCAGGTTCCCAGGCGCGACCGAACAACAGCCGCCGCGCGAAGTTCCGGACGATCCCTGCGATGACGGGGATGCCTGCACGACGGACATCGTCGACGCCACAGGATGTCGACATGAGCCGGTGGAGTGCGACGACGGCCTGTTTTGCAACGGCGTGGAAAGCTGCGTGGACGGCGCGTGTGTTGCTGGTGGTCTGCCTTGCGCGGATGGCGACGTATGCGATGAGATCACCGGCAGTTGCGAATCGGCGCCACCACCTCCGCCACCACCGCCACCGCCTCCTCCCGAGGACTGTACGACCGACGCCGACTGCGACGACGGTGATCCTTGCAGCGTGGACACCTGTGACGTCGCCACCGGAGACTGTTCGAACGTACCGGTCGATTGCGGTCCGGACTCCATGTGTGACCCAGCCACGGGGGTGTGCGGCCCGAGCGGTGCGCTGTTCGTGGATCGCAACGCCAAGGGAATGAATGACGGGTCGAGTTGGGCCAACGCGTTCACAGCCCTGCAAGATGCGCTCGCGGCGGCTGGAGCGTCCGCCGGAATGGTTCAGCAGATTTGGGTGGCTGCGGGTGTGTATACGCCCGATCAGGGTGCCGGCGTGACGCCCGGCGATCGATCCGCCACCTTCGGGTTGCTTAAGGGCGTAACCATCTACGGCGGCTTCACCAGCGGGGCGACCAGCCTCGACGCGCGAAACATCGAGGGTAACGAAACAATTCTCAGCGGTGACGTGTTGGGCGATGATGCACCCGTGGCCTGCAACAACGATTCGCCCGATTGCGACGCCAACGGCGCACTGTGTCTCGACGGCGTGTGCATCATCAAGGCCAAGAACGCCGAGAACAGCTTTCACGTCGTCACGGCGAGCGGGACCGACGCTTCGGCCGGTCTCGACGGCGTTACGATCAGCGGCGGTAATGCCGACGGCCTTAGCACCCCTGCGGACAGTGGCGGTGGCGTGTTCATCGACGCGGGTAGCCCGACGCTTGCCTCCTGCACGTTCCGAGGCAATCGAGCGGCCAACAGCGGCGGTGGAATGTACAACATCGCCGGAAGTCAGCCGGTGCTCAAGAGCTGC
>JADFRO010000257.1 GCA_022561255.1 Planctomycetota bacterium
CTCCGCCAAGCTCCGGCGGCGTCTGAACGAACCGAGCCTGGTCGATCACTTCTACGATTTTCTCGAGCATCGCGGCGTGAAGATTCCTACGGCGCTTCGGGAGAAGGACGTGACCGGTTCGACGCAACCCGACGAAACCGTGCAGGACGGACTGCTGGAACTGTACCGTACCAAGCCCAACATCGCGATTCTCTTTGAGTTGATGACGGACTTCGACGAGGGGCTTCAGGAATGGCGCTATCGCCACATCAAACTCGTGGAGCGCACGATCGGCGAAAAACGCGGTACCGGCGGATCGCCCGGTGTCGCCTTCCTGAAAGAGTCACTCTTTCTTCCGATTTTTCCCGATCTGTGGGCGATTCGGCATCGGTTGTAGCGCTTGTCCGCAGGGCAACTTCCCGTCAGCGTTCGGGGGCTGCGATGACCTTAAGCTCAATGGCGATGGGGGTCGGCAGGGCAGTGACTTCGACGGTCGTTCGGGTGGGGTTGGGCTTGCCCTCGCCCGCGAAATGTTCGGCGTAGATTTTGTTGTAGGTAGCGAAATCGTCCTTCATGTTCGTCAAGAAGACGCTCACGTCGACGATGTCGTCGACCGACGCGCCGCAGTCTTCCAGGACGATGCGGACGTTCTCGAAAACCGATCGGCACTGAGCGACGATGTCGTAGCTTGCTACGTTTCCGTCGGCGTCGAGCGTTACACCGGGGATGTCCTTTGAGCCTCGCTTCCGCGGTCCGATCCCGGATAAAAACAGCAAGTTGCCAACGCGCTTGGCGTGGGGATAGGCGCCCACCGGCTCGGGAGCGCGCTCGCTCCGGATCGTTTCGGTCATGACGTACCTCGTGGCACGCGGATGCAGACGTTCTTGGGCTCGGTGAAGAATCGTAGCGACTCCTCGCCGCCCTCCCGGCCGACGCCGCTGTTCTTCATGCCGCCGAACGGTACGCTTAAATCGCGAATCATCCAGCAGTTGATCCAAACGGTTCCGGCTGTGATCGCCTCAGCCATGCGATGCGCACGCGAAAGGTCGTTCGTCCACACCGACGCGGAGAGCCCGTAATCGGTCGCATTGGCGTACTCGACGACCTGCGACTCCGTCTCGAACGGCGTCACCGTGACCACCGGCCCGAAAATCTCTTCCTGGTTTACGCGACAGTCGACGCTCAGATTCGCAATGACGGTCGGCGCGACAAAAAACCCCTCGCGACAGCGGTCGGGCAGCGAATCGGGAACGCCGTCGCCCCCGCAGAGAATCGTTCCGCCCTCTTTGCGTGCTAGATCGATATAGGATCGCACTTTGTCGAACTGTGCTTTGGACACCAATGCGCCCTGATCGGTCGATTCTTCCAGCGGATCGCCCACGCGGAGGTTCTTAGCCGACTCGACGAACCGTTCGACGAAGGTCTTGTAGACCGGTTGCTCCACGAAAATGCGCGATCCGCTCAAACAAACCTGACCTTGATTGGCAAAGGACGATCGCAGGCTCTCGCGGAGCGCCTTGTCCTGGTCGGCGTCGGCGAAGATGACGTTGGGATTCTTGCCGCCGAGTTCGAGCGCGACGCGTTTGAACATGGGCGAAGCGATTTTGGTGATCTCCCGTCCGGTGACGGTGCCCCCGGTGAACGAGATCGTGCGCACGGTTGGATGTCGAACGATGGCGTCGCCGGCCTTGGCACCCTCACCGTGTACAATGTTGAGCACGCCCGGCGGAAGGCCCGCCTCACGGCAGAGCTCCGACAACATGTAAGCCGTCATGGGCGTGACTTCGGACGGCTTGGCTACCACCGTGTTGCCGCACGCGAGCGCGGGGGCGACCTTCCAACTAATCACGTACAGCGGCAGGTTCCAAGGCGAGATGATTCCGACCACACCGCGCGGTTTCCGAAGCGTGTAGTTGATCGCCACGTCATCGGTGGTGTGCAGCTCCGAGCGAAAGTGAATGATCGCCGTCGCGAAGAAGCGGAAGTTGGCGGCCGCACGCGGGATGTCCAGCGCCTTGGCCAAGCTAAGCGGCTTGCCGTTGTCGATGCATTCCGCCCGAGCAAGCTTGTCGAGATTGGCTTCGATCAGATCAGCCACCTTGACCAAAACCTTCGACCGCTGGGCGACCGGCGTGTGTGACCATTCGCCAAAGGCTGCCTCCGCCGCCTGAACGGCTTGCTCAACGTCTCGCTCGTCACTGTCGGGAACCTGGGCATAAACGTCGCCCGTGGCGGGGTTCACGTCGTCGAGATACGCACCCGAAACCGGATCGACGAGTTCGCCTCCGATATAATTCTTGATCTTTAACATGGTTTACTGTACGGCTGTCCGCCCGCCGTCGACGGGAAGGTTCACGCCGTTCACGTAAGACGCAGCCGGCGTCGCAAGAAACGCGACGACGGCTCCGATTTCCTCAGCCCCGCCCAATCGACCCATCGGGATCGATTCGATCGCGTTGCGTTGAACTTCTTCGAGCGTCTTTGACGTTCGTTCCGCCTTGGCGCTGAACAACGACTGCAACCGAGCGGTATCGGTGAATCCGGGTAGTACGTTGTTAACCGTAATGCCCAGCGGTGCGAGTTCACCGGCGAGCGTGCGACCCCAGTTCGCTACCGCGCCGCGGGTCGCGTTGGACACGCCAAGCCCCTTGATCGGCGCGATGACCGACGTCGAGATGATGTTGACGATACGCCCGTAGCCCTGGGACTTCATTCCGGGCAGAAGCGTTTGCACGATGAGTTGATTGCAGATGAGGTGGTTGGAGATTGCTTGGAGCAACTGATCGGGTGTAGCGTCGAGGATCGGTCCGCCGGGCGGTCCGCCGGTGTTGTTCACGAGGATGGTTATCGGGCCCACCTTTTCGACGTGGTCCGCCACCTTCGTTTGTAGCGCATCGGGGTCCGCGAAGTCCGCAACGATATAGCAATGGTTCGACCCGCCGGCGCCGGCGAGCTCCGCCACCACCTCTTTCAGCATCCCTTCATTTCGGGCAACGACGGTTACGTCTGCCCCCAGCCGGGCGAGTTCGAGGGCGCACGCCTTCCCAATCCCCTTGGAGCCGCCGCCCACCAGTGCCCTTTTTCCGCTCAGAATCGCCACAATCCACGCACTCCTTTTCTCACTGGCCGTCATCGTATGGAGGCAGCGAGGTGGTCGCAAGCGTCCGGCGGATCGCTCTGTGGGCTCGCCGATCCCGGTGTATAGGAGATCGGCCCCCCATATGGGGTGGGGGCGGTGTATGGTCTGAAACCTGTGATTTTCCTTGGCGCAGAGGGCCGCGTTTTGATACAATACCGGGGCTGCCAGCGTCACGGGAAGGGTTGTGGTCGCACGCACGTCGGGATTGGGCAGAACGTCGACCAAGAGCGGTGTTGTGCTCTTGCGAAGGCGACGGGATAAGAAGCCACTTCGACGACGCGTGTCGCGCCGACATCTCCGGCAGTTGGGAGGGAAGTTGTTTCGCTTGACCATCATCGTGTGCGCGTCGCTTGGGTTATCGTCAGCGGCCGTCCTCGCCCAGCCATACGCGCAAGGGGCATCCAGCCCAACCAAGAAGACAACGCGAAAAGATACCGTCCCGGTGGTTCCCTCACACTTCGCAAAGACAACACCGATCCCGCAAGACGTAACCGCCGGCGTCCCTACGGCGTGGGGGAAAGAAACGCGAACTATCGACGGCGTGGGCAACAACGTCGCAAACCCATACTGGGGCAGCGTCGGCGAGCAGCTTGTTCGGTTGGTTCCGCCCGAGTACGGGGACGGCTACTGGTCGCCCGGCGGAACGGATCGCCCCAGCGCTCGTTGGGTCAGCAACATCATCTGCACGCAAACCGGTGACTACTTCAGCGCGGCGCGCGGGTCGGACTTCGTGTGGCAGTGGGGCCAATTCCTCGACCATGACATTGATTTGACACCGGTCCTTCAACCGGCGGATTATTTCAACGTAGCGGTTCCGTCAGGCGACGCCTTCTTTGACCCCAAGGGCACGGGGACGGTAACGATTGAGCTCGAACGATCCGCCTACGACTACGCGACGGGAACGGATCCCTCCAATCCGCGGCAGCAGCTCAACGTCATCAGCGCCTTCATCGACGCCTCGAACGTCTACGGTTCGGACGGGGGACGCGCGTTCTATCTGCGCCCGGGCGACGGAACGGGCCGCATGCGCACCAGCGACGGCGACTTGCTACCGTACAACACGGTGGGACTTCCCAACGCCGGAGGAACGTCGGGCACGCTCTTTATCGCGGGGGACGTTCGCGTCAACGAGCAGTCGGCACTGATCGCGATGCACACCCTGTTCGTACGCGAGCACAACCGCCTGGCGGACGCTTTTCGTTCCGCTGATCCGGGCCTGAGCGGCGAGGAGATCTATCAGCGGTCGCGGGCCTTTGTCGGCGGTTTGATTCAGGCGATCACTTACAACGAGTTTTTACCATTGCTGCTCGGTGAAAACGCCATCCCGCCCTACACCGGCTACGACGCCTCGGTGAGACCGTCGATCTCCAACCTGTTCGCGACCGCGTCCTACCGGCTCGGTCACAGCATGATCTCGTCGCACATTCAGCGGCTACGCGAAACGCGCGACGCGATTCCAGACGGACATCTTCCGCTTCGCGACGCGTTTTTTACACCGTCGCGCATTGAAGACGAAGGGGGCATCGACCCCATCCTGCGCGGTCTCGCGTGGCAGGTCATGCAGGAGGTCGACCTGCTGATCGTGGACGACCTGCGCAACTTCCTGTTTGGTCCGCCGGGTTCGGGTGGGTTGGAACTGGCCTCGCTGAACAT
>JADFRO010000258.1 GCA_022561255.1 Planctomycetota bacterium
GACGCTTACCATCAGGCCGGGCGGCTGTCGGAGTCTGAAACCCTGTTCTTGGAAGCCGAACGTTTACAAGAGGATGACCGGCAGGAGCTCTCCTTGATCGCCGCAATGCGGTGCTTTTACCATTGCGAATTGCTGCTGGCCCAGCGCGATCATCAAGGGGTAATCAAGCGGGCAACGGAGGCATTGGAAAGGGTGAAGGGGAACAAGTCGCCACTCGACATCGCTGCCTGTCACCTTTCACTCGGCAGGGCGCATCTGCACAGAGCCCGAGCGGAGGGCACCAACGCCCGCGAGGTATCGCAAGAACACCTGGATCAGGCGGTGGATGCACTGCGGGAGTCGCGTGCGCAATCCTTCATTCCTTATGGGCTGCTTGCTCGGGCTGAGTTGTACCTTTTCACCGGCGACCACGCCGAGGCCCGGGCCGCTCTGAATGAGGCGATGGACATCGCGACGCGCGACCCGCAGGGACACATGAAGCTGTTCGTCACCGACTGCCATTTGGGCTACGCCCGGCTCGCGCTCGCGGAAAAGAAGCCCGAAGTGGCCCGCGACGAACTCACCAAGGCCCGAGGACTCATCAAGGAGACCGGCTATCACCGGCGCGACGCGGAACTCACGGAGCTTGAAAACGCTGCTGAGGGTCCAAGGGATCCCGACGCATAGCGGTTGAGGGACCAGGGCATCGACGGAGCGGGAGCTGGGGGGTCCGGCGAAGGATTGTCTGGCTCGGTCAGTGGCGACTCCCACGCAGGGGGTAACCACCTGGATCGTTTGGGTTACGGCCTTGGCTTTGCGCTATACGTGGACGTCGTTGTCTGTGCAACAGGATCTGGCGTCAGAGCCCTTCGTGCGATGCCCCGCCAGCCAAGGCTCGGTCAGACGCTATCCTTCCAAGTCCTTCGACGGTCCCACGCTCCACAGCGTCCGATACGGCGTGAGCACGTGTGTGCGCCGAATCACCTCATGCGGCGCCGTCACGAAGACCGGCCGATCGCCGTACCGCTGTACGAGCCGCGACCAATCGGCCGGATGTGCCGTGA
Source organism: Planctomycetota bacterium (assembly GCA_022561255.1). Classification (GTDB taxonomy): domain Bacteria; phylum Planctomycetota; class Phycisphaerae; order UBA1845; family UBA1845; genus JAJRUK01. The sequence goes on from JADFRO010000258.1 coordinate 1,044, forward strand.
TCACCTCCACATCCAGACGCTTGGTTCGGACGACGCGAGCGTAGCGGAGGGGAGCAGCTTCTTCCCAGTTCGTAAGGATCACCGACCGCTCGGGAATCGTTGCCAGATCAAGATCCTCGAGCATCCATTCCGCGTCGATCGACACGGAGGCGGGAAGGTTCGATCTTGCCTCAAGCGCTAACCAACAACAACCCACGCAAAGCACGACGATCGCAAGCACACGGCGCACGCCCAAGGCGTCGCGCGGGAAGAGCGGCGACAAGCTGACACCGAAACAGACCGCCAGCGAGAGAATCAACGGGAGGAGGTTCGCCGCTTGGCCGTGTAACCGGTATATGCTAACGAACACGATGCTTTGAATCGCCATCCCCGCGATAAGCCACGCGGCGGCGGGGTTTCGTCGAAACGCTACCACCAAGCCCCCCAGGACCAGGATCGCAACCGGCGCCGCCGGCAGCGATCCGCCGCCGGCTAACTCGCGAGCCATCCAGCGCGCCTTCGATCGAACGCGAGCCCAGCTGTTACCCAGGTAGCCGCGAAACTGTCGGGCACTCAGCAGCCACACGGCTCGCTCCGCCTTTCCGCTCAACCCGCTACCGTACTCCGGGAATCCGTGATGCGCGACGCTGTGCTCCTCGATATAGTTGTACGCCGTGGTCGGCGCGTCGCGAAGCATCACGTACGCGAAGGAATACAATGCCGAGGGAATCATCAAGGCGGCGCACGCAAAAAGGGAGATGAACTTGCGACGGCCGGGAGTGGGCCAACGACGCTGCACGCACCACCACGCAACCACGAAGAACGGCAGCGTAAGTGCAACCGGTGGACGATTGATCACGGCGAAGCCGAGTACGATCGCAGACCACCAAAGGAATCGCCGGTGCCCGGTTCTCCAGTGCTTGATGAGCAGAAGCGCGGCCAGCGCCTGTGCGGCGAGCGACGGCGCGTAAACCTCCGGTGCAACCAGGTTCATCCAGACGCGCGGATGGGCAACAAGGATCAGGCTTACCGAACAGGCGACCCAGGCATGCAGTCCGAGTTCGACTTGAATCAGAGCGCAAATAACAAGAGCGAGCACTCCGGCGGCCAGACAGATCAGCGAAACCGCGTAGGCCGGATCGACGCCGGGAATCGCACCGGCCATGAAACCGAGCGTTACGTAACCGCAGTAGCCAGGCGGGTGAGCGATACCCAACGTCGCGCTGGCCAGTTGGAGGTCGCCGGAGTCACCGAAGCAGACACCGGGCGGTAACCGCGGTATCGCTATACTACCGGCGCAGACCACGAGAATCGCTAAAGCAAGTAGCTCGTGCCGCGCTAATCTCCGGAAATCGCTACTACGATCGGACCGCGGCGTGGTTCTGTCGACGGCTCGGTCGACGGGCGCCGGATCGCTCGCCTGAGTCGGTGAAGACCCGCACAGGCCAAGCTTGTCGCGTGCCGCATCAGGCAAGCCGGTACTTTCCCTTTTGGATGACGATTTCGAGCCCGGCGTCCTCGAAGTGATTGAGATAGCGGAAAATCGTTCGGCGCGATGAGCGCGTCGCTCTGATCATCTCCGCTATGGTGGCGCCCGTCTTGAGAAGATCTCGAAGTTGACGGTGTCGCCCGCTCAACGACGTGTTGCTCTTCATATTGCGGATTAACGCGGTAGCGGCTTTCTTCTGTTTCGTGTTGCTGCCGAAACCGCCCTTCGCCGAGGTGAACTCGAGCGCACGCAGGATTGTCTGTGATTGAAGAAAACTGGTCTGCCGCATCGTCGGTACCTCCCCATCAGCGACTCGGCTGACGACCCCGTACGCCACTCCGCGGGTCGGGATGGTAACGCGCGCGAACCGTCAATGCCAATGTATGTTGTTTCGGGCTGATGAGCCGGCGATGCAGCCGACAGCTCGGCCTAGGAGTCTTGCGCTCGCAACCTATTTTTCGATAAGTGTTTACGGAATAGGGCGCTTTGTCGCGTATGCGATCCGGTTTGACGAAAATTCGGGCGACTTCCGCGCAACGCAACGTTTCACGCGTCGCTCGGTTCTCTGAAAAGCGCGATGCTCGCCGTAAATCCATGTAGGAAGTTCTTCCCCCCCACCGGTCCAAACTCACCACCGCAGAAGAACCCCGCCACGGGTACGTCGCCGAGAATTTCGCGTAGGACGTCGACGTCGTGACCGGGCGTTGGCCACATGTGGGTGCCCCGTCCGTTGCAGCCGAACAACATCGCTCCACGAACGTCGCGATCCGCGCGCGCACGGAGCATGGCCCTGAGGTCTTCGTCCGCGCTGCGAGCGTCGCGAACATGAAACTGAACCGTCGCCCCCACACGCGCGTGCCCGGCGATGGCGATGGCTCCGCTGTTGCGATCGACCCCCATAATGTTGTGGATGAGAAAATCCCCACGGCGAAACTCTTCCTTATACTCATCGATCACGCGGCCGACAAAAAGAGACTGCCGAGCGAGTTGTTCATCCTCTTGGGGAAGCCCCGAAAGCACGTTGTGGAGTTGTTCCAACGCCGCCTGTCCGCCCAGTTCTTGGAGAACGTTGCCCTCACCTTTGGTAATGACGAACGGTTTGCCTATCGGGCGACAACCCTGCGACACGACCGTATCGACGACGAGTCGACCGGACAGCGCAACCCCAACGATCCCTTCGCGATAAATGTCCCCGTTAAGAACGAGCAAATTCTGCCGAGGCTCTCTTGCCGCACTGGCCATGCCCCCCACCAGCGGCGCTGCTTTATAAACTTCGTTGATCCGGTCGAGGAAGTCATGGACGGGAATACTAAACGGGTCCGCCAGCGCGACGAACGTCGGCTTGCTTTCCGGAGACGCGGCCACGATACGCTCCCAATCATCGGGCGTAGTCGCGGATTCGAGCTCCTCTCTGCGTATGTGAAACGGGTGGATTCTCACGCCGGGCATCGATCCGACAAGCAGCGCCATGGAAGGCTTTCGCTCGACCTCGGTATCAAAGCCGATGGTCCCCTCGGCCGTACACCCCAAGATTACCGCAGTGGAGAACGAATCGGACAGGGCTTCGAGTACACGAGGCAAGCTCTCATCGAAATGCGCGGTCGCAAAAATCAGGACGAGATCCACCATGCCGGGTGTGACACGCGCGTCGATCGGCGCGAGAAGCTCGGCGATCGCGCGCTCGGTATCCTTCTCTTGTGTGATGGAGGAAGCAAAGCGCATGTGGCGAGCGATCCTTCTGTGAGATTCTCAGGTGTCGTTCCGATTCGCCGCCACCGCGCGAGGTCGCCTTCGGCAAACTCCAGGCCGTCGACTCGCCGAACGATAAATCGGACTGGTCACAAAAGCAAATCCGAGATATGTTGTCGTTGCGGGGGGGCTTCCCACCGCTGATCGTTACACTGAGGCGCCCGATCCTCCCGACGATGACAGGTGAAACCGCAGAGCAGTCGCCGTACTGGCACATTCACGTTCGCCCGCGCTCGCCGCGGCTCGACGCTCACGGCCGCGAAGTGCTCGCTGACGTCAGGCAAATCGGGCTCAAACATGTCGAAGCCGTCGCTTCCAGCAAGATATATCTGCTCGCCGGCCACCTAACCGCAGACGATGTTCGTTTGATCGCTGAGGAGTTGGTCACCGATTCCATCGCTGAGGTCTGTGAATTCGGGCCGGGGTTGGCACCGCGTAGCGGCGATGCACCGGCGGTGGAGGTCCACCGTTTGCCGGGCGTGATGAATCCGGCCGCTATGAGCAC
>JADFRO010000259.1 GCA_022561255.1 Planctomycetota bacterium
CAGGAGAGCGCCTGATGACCCATATCGTTGCCGAACCGTGCATCAACTGTCGGTATACCGACTGCGTGGCGGTCTGCCCTGTGGACTGTTTTCATGAGGGGATGAACATGCTCGCGATCAATCCCGAAACCTGCATCGATTGCGGGCTCTGCCCTCCGGAATGCCCCGTCACCGCCATTTACCCGGAGGAGGAACTTCCCGAAAAGTGGCACGACTTTATCGAGATCAACGCGAAGCACGCGAGTGAGTGGCCGGTCATCGACGCCCATAAGGAACCGTTGCCCACGGCTGACGAGGCGGCCAAAGAGGAGGACAAACGTGACCAGCTCGACCCGAATCCCTTCTCCAACCAGGCATAGTGAGACATCACCGACGCATGGCGAGCCTGCCAACGCGCCGCTTGACAGAACGGAACTGCATTCGGATCCTTGCTGTGTGTCTCGGACCGTTCGACGGGTTAGAACCATTACGGGAACGTCGACTGGTCGTGCTTAGTACATGGCCACGAGGGGTTCGACGTGACTTGCTTCCGGATCTGCGATTCCGGATGAGCCGGGAGCGGTGCTCGTTGACATGAACTGCGACGGTATCTCGCCTGAGGAAGCGATCCGTACGTTGAAATCGCAGCGCCCGAGCGCACCCGTGGTTCCCTTGTTCTCCCACGTACAAACCGAACCAAAAGAGCAAGCCAGGGCCGCGGGGGCTGACGATACTTGGCCACGATCTGCGTTTGTTCAACGCCTTCCGCAGCTCTTGGAAAACGTTCAAGCCGGCAATGAGCGCGCTTGACCATGGTGCTAAAGGTTGTGAAAACAGGTCAGGACGATCATGGATGAATCAAGCATCGACGACGAACGCGAGGCCTTGAGTCGGCGCTGCCAGGAAATCACCCGCCAGCTGCAGGCGTTGACCGCGCAAGACGGCAGGCTCGACGACGATGCCCTCGAATTGCGTCGCGAAGCGATGCATAGCCAGATCCGCGAAATTGAGCAGCGTATTGCCGAGATTGATCTAGACGAACGGAGCCTACGCTGTATGGAAGGTGGCGAGTGATTCGTGAACATCTATGCGCCGTCGGAGTAAACCTCGGCCCATCCTTCGGTCAGTGGATGGCGAATGATGATATGAGCGACCTGGCCGGGCGCCCCTGTTTCCTCGTTGTGGTACCGAACGAAGATTTCGGTCCCAGGTTGTAGAGCGTCTTCGACACCATGGGGATCGAGCAGGCAGCGCACGACCCCGCCGAAGACGTGTCCGCCATATACCAGCGTCAATGTCTCGCCCACCCGGCGAACATCTTCTATCACGAAACGCTCATATTCGTCCGGCGGCTGTTCGATTGCGTTTCCCGTCTTGCCCAACGCGATGTCACTGTTGATCTTGGCGACCAAGTAAAGACGCCAATTGGGCGCGCGTTTCAGAACTGGTCAGTGTGTTCTTCCCGAAACCTCGTGTAGCCCCAAGTGCAACCGCCGCGTCTTGAACGTCGGCATAGTTACTTACCAGCATCGTCAGAGTAGCGCGCGTATCTTCGTTGGATAGCAATCGTTGTATGAGGTCCAGGCCGGACGCGCCGTCGGCGTCGAGAACTCGGTTGACCAGCACCAGATCAAAATGTGCTGCTTCGAGGGCGCGGAATGCGTCCTCACCGGTGGCAGCCCGCTTCACGTCCGCGCCAAATTCCTCGGATAACATGCGGCTGATGTTGTCGTGGTCAAAGTCGCACTGGCCGACATCCAGGACGCGCGGCTCATAGTTGCCCATGATCAACAGCCCCTCAATTTCGAAAGTATCGAAGCATTGCCATCCATTACTCGAGTATGCTTGTAGAAGTACGCAAAGCAAGTAACTCCTGATCTCTTCGCTGGCACGTGAGTTCCGAAGAAGGTTTCGCGGAGGTTTTGTGCGTGCCTACACGTCTCCGTTGTCGAAATCATGCAGTTCTTTTCCCGGCGATGCCGATCAAACGCCACCGCCATTGCCGCTACAACGTGGACTTTATTCGGTCGAGTCGATCCCACGAATAGATGCCGGTGTCGTGGCCATCGGAGAACGACAACTTGAGGGCGTAGTTTCCGACGAGCTCGATGTGCGTGATGCCAATATCGTCCGGCACCGAATTGACGTCGAGGGTGCGGACTCCTGTCCTCTCGTCAACGCAACCGGCGCAGCCACACTCACACCGAAGCCCTTTTGCGTCATAGCGGCGGGGCCCTGCGTCGCTCCAGGATATCTCCAGTATTCCTTCCGTTCGCTTCAACTTGATGTCCCTTGGTGCGTCGCGCATGATCGTCTCGCTTAATCCGGCTTTGTCGAAACGCCACGATAGTGGCAAATGGCCGTTGAACCAAGAATCCGTATTCCGCAACCTGGCGAAGCCGCTCGCGGTTCTGGTATACTACGCGTCCGATCCGGCGCCGGGTGAGCATCGCGGTCGCCGTAGCGAACGCTATCGCGCTGAATAAGAACATGACAAACGCCTTACCAGCAACGTGGACCCTCGTTTACGATGGCAACTGCGCGTTCTGTCGCCGGTGGGTGGCTCGAATTGCCCGCCGGGATCGGGGCGGCACGTTTGAGTTCGTTGCGAGGCAGACGGAAGGGCTTACTGCGCGATTCCCGAAACTTCTTGAGGGCGACTTCAACACAGGCATGCGGCTGATCACGCCCGACGACGTCATCCACGTTGGTGCGGACGCGGCCTATCAGATCGCACGTCGACTCACGTACTGGCGCAGAATTGCGTGGTTGTACCATGTTCCAGGGATTCACTGGTTTACGCGAACCGTGTATGGGTGGATCGCCGCGCATCGGGAATCGCTGAGCCGCAAGTGCGATGACGAAACTTGCACGCCCACGTAACAATCGCGCAGACTCTAGGAACGAGCGGTGTTGAATGAGCCTTGGGTACAACCTACTTTGGACGGTATCGGCTAGAGCGTTTTCAGCAACTCAGCCATCGCTGGTCCGAGGTCGCGGCCCATGCCCTCCCCTATTGCGCCCACTTTTTCACAGCCCGCCGTAAGCACACTTCGGGCTTCACTAATACGCTCCAATCGGATGAGTACTTGCCCGAGCACGTGGTAGGTGGCCAAGTGCTCTGGAGCTTTCGCGTTGGCCACGATGAGGTGCTCCGCCGCTTCGTTCAACGACTCGACGCTTCCCTCTTGGAACAATGCCTGTCCGAGCGCGAAGCGACTTAGCGGATCGTCCTCGTCCAAGGCGACCAGCTTCCGAAACCGGTCAACATTCAGCGCCATGACTCCTCCACACGCGTCGCCGCGGTCGCCGAAGTGCTCGAGCACGTGCGTCAGAGCCGCCCACCGCGACCGGAACGATACACGAGTTGGGCGACGTGGCATAGCCCTTGGCAGTTGCGATCTTGTCTACGCTCCTTGAACGCGTCGCACTCCGGTCTTAAGATGGCGTGAGCAAAATCACCCGAGGCCGACAAGCTTGAGAACTAACGGAGGAAACAGTCGATGGCCTACGTTGTAACGGAACGCTGTGTTGACTGCCGATACACCGATTGTTGCGCGGTATGTCCCGTGGATTGCTTCTACGAAACCGAATCCCCGGCCATGCTCGTCATCGATCCCGACACCTGCATCGATTGCGGTCTGTGCGTACCCGAATGTCCGATCCAGGCTATTTGGCCGGAGGACGAGCTGCCCGACGCTTACAGCGAATGGCTCGACAAAAACGGTGAACTGTTCGGCGGCGGGACGATGATCAAGACGAAGAAGGACGCCCTGCCGGGTGCGCTCTCTTTGTCCCAAATCCAAGCGCGGGAACGGGAACGCGGATTGCAGGTAAAAGAACCCTCCGATGCCGCGGGTGAAACGGCCGATGCGGAACCCGAGGCCGATTCCCAAGCTGCGAACGAAGCGCCGACACCTAGACCGATCGCAAACCCGATTGCCGCGCCGGAGGGACTAACGGATTCGCAGGCGAGCGTGTTCGAGGCGACGGCCAATACGATCTACCGCTGGCGAACGATTCGCTCCGTGGTACAGCAGGTCCGCCTTCCACAGGAATCCGTTCAAGGCGACCTAAAGGCGCTCGTCGAACTCGGCCACGTGCGAAAGCGGAGCCCCAAGACAGGCGGTGTGATCGTGTATGGCGCGGTCGTCCGGGTTGGGTAGCAATTGAGATAGCCATCAGATGGGAAAATTTGAACGTCACGTATTCGTCTGTATCAACGAGCGGGCCCCGGGCCATCCACGCGGATGCTGTAGCGCTAAAAAATCACTCTCCATCCGCGAGGCCCTCAAGGCGCGGTGTAAGCTCGAAGGGCTGGAGGCAACAGTCCGGATCAACAAGTCGGGGTGTCTCGATCAATGTGAGCATGGGCCGACAATCGTCGTCTATCCCGAGGCGATTTGGTACGGCTTCGTCACGAAGGAAGATGTTGAAGAGATCGTTCAAACGCACCTTATCGGCGGCGCTCCGGTGGAGCGCCTCGTGCTTCCGGAAGGATGCGTAAACACTCCGCGCTGTCCCCACCGTGGCGGCGGCGTTCAGCTCGGGGGCGTATGATTCTGTGTTCCTTTCGGAGTGACCACGGCACTAAAGCATTCGCGGTTTTCGTGTAGCACCATGGGGAACAAGAACACTCGGATGCGGCGCAGTTTTCTACGGCCGCCACGGGGGCCGGCCGCTACACGATAACGAACCCTGTACTACACAACCCACTGTTTCCGCACTCTGCCGGCCACTCTCGC
>JADFRO010000260.1 GCA_022561255.1 Planctomycetota bacterium
CCCGTACTTGGCGAACCACTCGTTGCGGAGTTGAAGCTGGGTCTTCGTGCCGCTCTTGCCCTGACCCTTTGTCTCAGACGACCGCCACTTCGCCTCGACCATGAATACGGTCTTGTCCCCGATGAGGAGGACGTCGCGTTCGGGACCGCCAGAGACGAGGGTGTCGGGGTGTGGAATTCTCCTCCACAAAGACACCTCACACTCCTCGTCTCCACCAGGCAGGTCTAGACGGTCCGTCAGCCAGTTGAGAACGTCGGTCGATCGATGGCCCGTTGTCCCGAAGAAGTTGTAGGTGATTGCGTCTTCGGAGTGGACTGATTGGAGGTCGCAGTAGTAGCCCAGGTCCATGGTGACCGTCTCAAGATCGACACCGTCGAAGCTATCGACGTAAATGATCGCGTGCGGGTTGCCCATCGACACGCAAGTTATACGACGACGCGCTCCAGCCACAAACAGCGGATGGTCGACGACCCGATCCGCATCGATCGTCGTAGGAATCGCACTCGCCACCAGGATCGGTTCACCCATATCGACTCGAACCTCTTGGACGATCCCGTCGACAGGGCTACACCAGGCCCTCTTCACCCCGGTGTCCGTTTCGATGGTCAACTCAGACTCGTTAGCGAGGCCGCGTTCGACGGCGAGCTTCGCAACGCAGCGAATCCCGTTGCCGCACATTTCGGCACGCGAGCCGTCGGCGTTGTACATTTCCATGCGAACGTCGGCGACGTTGGAAGGGTGGATTAGTATCAGTCCGTCGCTACCGACGCCGGTGCGGCGGTCTGAGATGACCCGCGCGAGTGAAGCCGGCTGGGCTACACGTTCCTCGAACGCGTTGACATACACGTAGTCGTTCCCCAGTCCGTGCATCTTGGTGAATTTCATGTGGCAGCATTGTAGGGAGATTCCGCGTCGGTGGAACCGGAGCGCGCGAGGGCGCCGCCGCAGATGGTGGAAATGCTACCGCCGCTACATCGAGACCGAACCGCCTTAGAGCAATCCCGGCGTCTTACTGAGCGTCTCGATCATCTTCAGGGCGGCTGGTCCGGCGAGCACAACGAGGATCGCCGGAAAGATAAAGAGGATCAGCGGAGCCATCAACTTGACCGCAGTTTTCTGAGCACGCTCCTCGGCGGCTTGACGTCGTTTGACGCGGAGCGCGTCGGATTGATTGCGCAGCGCCCGGGCGATGCTCGTTCCGAACCGCTCCGCCTGGTTAATGATCGCCACCAGCGAGCGTGCCTCATCCAACCCGGAGCGCGTACCAAAGTTGCTCAGCGCTTCGGAGCGGGGAATACCCATCTGAGTTTCCATCGTTACGAGCTGAAGCTCTTCTGCGAGTGTGGGGTGGATCTTGCGCATTTCGTCACCAACGCGCTGAAAGGCAGCGTCGAGCCCCAGTCCGGCCTCGACGGAGATGACCAGCATGTCGAGCGTATCGGGAAGCCCCATCCGAATCTCCTGCTTCCGCTTGGACGCAGCGGAACTAAGCCAGAGATTCGGCGCCAGGAATCCGGCGCCGGCAGCGATCATGACGATGCCGATTGCGTTCTGGAAAGGAAGTCCTTTCGCCCAAACGAAGACGGCCGCGGCGATCGCGAGGAGCACGGCAATGATGGTTTTGCTCGCCAGGAACCGCGTCACAGAGGTTTCATCGCGCAGGCCGGCGGTCGCCAACTTGATGCGCAACTTCGACATCTCCTCCAGGTTTTCTGTGGTCGACTGACGGACGGCAATCGGCGCTACGCTGTCGACGACACGTTTGGCAACAGATTCCTTCGCCTGCCGTCTCAGCTCAGCAACGCTGCTCTGCGATCCATGGCCGCTCATACGCCGCTTGATCGCTTCGTCGTCCTGCCCCTGATTGGGCCAAAACGCATAGACGACCAGAACGATGCTAACGACAACCATCGCGCCGAGGAGGTAGTACATCATCATCTCACGGACTCCCGATTCACCGATTCTCCGGCGACGCCCTATACCTTGATATTGACGATCCAGCGGATCATCGCGATGCCCATCAGCTGCATGCCGACGGCTAGCATTAACATAGTCTGTCCGCGCGGATCCTCGATCAGGACGCGCGCATATTCCGGATTCACCATCATCGACCCTGCAAAGACGACTCCGGGAAGTGCGAACAACACCCATCCGGACAAGCGCCCCTCGGCCGTGAGCCCCCGAACGAGACCGGCCAATTCAATACGCTCGCGAATGACGCCGCTTATGTTGTCGAGAACTTCCGCGAGGTCACCGCCGGTTTGCCGCTGAATCAAGACCGCTGTAACGAAGAAACTGACATCGAGAGAATCGACGCGGTCCGCCATGGACTGCAACGCGTCCTCAACGCGAATCCCGAGATTCTGCTCGTGGTAGACCTGGGCGAACTCGGTCGCAACCGGCGGAGGCATCTGCTCATAGATCAACTGGATCGCCCCGCCGAGCGAGTGCCCGGCTCGCAGCGCCTGACTCATCATCTCAAACACATCGGGTAGCTGGCCCGCGAGTTTCGACAACCGCCGCCGCTTCCGAAACCCAATCCACATAAGCGGCAGTATGAACATAGCGGCACCGCAACCGACCGCCGGAAAAATACCGAAGTCTGAGACCCACAATCCCAACGCGGCCAGTACGGCGGCTCCGGAAATATTCATCAGGGTCTGAGCGGCCGACCATTCCAGGTCGGCCTGATCGATTAACGTTTGCAACCGCGGGACGAACTTGAATTTTCCGATGAGCGAGTCGGCGAACGTCGCCGCCTCCCTCATCGCCCCCCGTCGAACGATCGTCTCCGCGAGATCCTCCTTGGGCTTGGCACGTTCGCCGCGCAGACGCGCCTTTACCCTGCTTTCCTCTCCGGACTTCGATTCCGAGATAACCTGAAAGATGCCGTAGAACAGCATCATCGACCCTATGGTCGGAAGCAGATAAACCCAGAAGTCCGTCTCTGCCAGCAGAGATAGTGCGGTATTGTGTATCATCAGTTTTACCTTTTCGCGACCGCCGCTAGTCGACGTCGTCCGTCATAAGCACCTGACGACTGAACATGGCCGGATCGAGGTCGTTTCCGGTCGATTTCAAACGATCGAGAAACGACGGGCGAATCCCCGTGGCCACAAACTGCCCATATGCCTTTCCACCAGCCCCCACACCCAACTGTTCGAAGGTGAAGATGTCCTGCATCGTGATGACGTCTCCCTCCATGCCGGTGACCTCGGTCACCGTAACGATTTTTCGCGCCCCGCCACTGAGTCGTTGGGCCTGCACCAGAACTTGAATCGCCGAGGCGAACTGCTGTCGAATCGCGCGCAGGGGAAGTTCAAACCCGGCCATCATGACCATCGTTTCAACACGGGCCACGGCGTCACGGGTGCTGTTGGCATGAATCGTCGACATGGAGCCCTCGTGCCCGGTGTTCATCGCTTGCAACATGTCCAACGTCTCGGGACCGCGACACTCACCTACCACAATTCGGTCCGGACGCATTCGCAGACTGTTAACAAGAAGATCACGAATTGTAATCTGGCCCTTGCCTTCAATATTCGCTGGGCGGGTTTCGAGTCGGACAACATGAGGCTGCCTCAGTTGCAGTTCGGCGGCGTCTTCTATCGTGACGATGCGCTCGGTTTCCGGAATGAAGGTCGAAAGGTTATTCAGCAACGTCGTCTTTCCGGAACCCGTTCCACCTACAACCAGAATGTTGAGATGCGCTTTCACGCACGCCGCAAGGAAGTCTCGTATTTCCGGCGTGACCGACTTGAAATTGATGTAGTCCTCCCAGGTCAGAGGATCAGCACCGAAACGTCGAATGGACATACACGCCCCGTCGATCGCAAGCGGCGGAATGACGGCGTTCACACGGCTGCCATCCGCCAAACGGGCATCGACCAAGGGGCACGTCTCATCGCACCGACGGCCTACGGCACTGACGATCTTATCGATCACGTGCATGAGATGCGCGTTGTCACGGAACTCAACCTCGGTGACTTCGAGCTTACCATTCCGCTCGACGTAGACTTGCTTCGGGCCGTTTACGAGAATATCACTAACGCTCGGATCAGCGAGGATGACTTCCAACGGGCCGAGCCCGAAGGTTTCATCCAGCACCTCGTTGATCAATCGTTGGCGCTCGTTGTAGTTCAGCAGCGTATTTTCTTGATCCGCCAGCTGCGCGACGACCTCTCTCACCTGCTTGCGAATCGACTCGTCGTCACCGACCATGCGGGTAAGATCGAGTTGATCGATGAGCTTTCGATGAAGCCTCATCTTTAGCAAGTTGAACTGCTCGAGCTTTTCTTTCGACGCTTTCGTCTTGGGGGACGAGGACTTAGCCGACTTTGGTGGCGCAGGGGTTTGCGCCGGCGGCGGAGCGGTCTTCGCTTCCGCGGGGTTCTTCACTGCCGCCGGTGCCGGTGCCTGTGCTGGTGCCTGTGCTGGTGCTGTGTTTCCCACTGCCCGCTTACCAAACATTGCTCGACTCCTGATTTACCACGCTAGTAACTTTCCCATTTAGCTGCCCGCCACTTCAGCCGCCAGCGAAGACGACGACGCTCCCGGGAACACGGGATCCTCGCCTAACTGTTGGCAAACATCCGCCCAAGCAACCCCTTCTTGCCTGCAACCTGTGCATCCGGGTGACCGTCCGGGTTGTGCAGCCGCTGGGCAATATACTGCAGTCAAACCCGA
>JADFRO010000261.1 GCA_022561255.1 Planctomycetota bacterium
AGGCTGAAGCCTGCGGCTCAGTACCGTTGAGGGTTAGATACACTCGCTCAATGGGCCTCCGCCCAGTTTCGCCCCCACGAGATGTCGACCACCAGCGGAATGGTCAGCTTGAAGGGATTCTCCATCTTGCGGCGAATCATCTCGGCCGCAGACTCGACATGCTTCTCGGGCACCTCGAAAACAAGCTCATCGTGAACCTGAATGAGCATCTTGGCGCCGTAACCATTCGTTTTCACCTCTGCGTGAATGTCGATCATCGCCCGCTTGATCAGGTCGGCTGCGGAGCCCTGAACGACGGTGTTGACCGCGATGCGCTCGCCGAAGGAGACTTGGCCGCGGTTACGCGAACGAAGCTCGGGGATAGGCCGACGCCGCCCGAGGATCGTCTGGGCGTAGCCCGTTCGGCGCGCGTCGTCGACGCACCGATCGATGAACAAACGAATACCGGGATAACGCATGAAATAGGTGTCGATGAAGGTTCGCGCCTCACCGATGGGAATCCCCAGTGCCCGCGACAGTCCGAACGGCGACTGACCATAGATAATTCCGAAGTTGACCGCCTTGGCCGCACTTCGCTGCTCGGACGTGACCTCGTCGACGGCCACGCCGTTGATCTGCGCCGCAACCGTCTTGTGTATGTCCTGCCCACTTTGGAACGCCTCGACCAGCGCCGGATCCTGACAAAAGTGTGCCAGTAGTCGCAGCTCGATCTGAGAGTAGTCCGCCGCAAGCAGGACGCTTCCCGGGTCACCGGCCACGAACGCCTCACGAATCCTACGCCCGGCATCGGTTCGTATCGGAATGTTTTGCAGATTCGGATCGCTCGATGATAACCTACCCGTCACAGCGCCGGTCAGGTGGAAACTCGCGTGAATGCGCCCCGTACGCGCGCAGACCATCTTCGGCAGTTTATCGACGTACGTGCTCTTGAGTTTGGCAAGCTCCCGATACTCCAACACCAAGCGCGGCATAACGTGGTCTCCGCCAGCCGCCAGAGTCTCAAGCGTCTCGGCGTCGGTGCTGCGCCCGGTTTTGGTCTTGCGGACCACCTCAAACCCAAGCTCATCGAACAGAACCTCCGCGAGTTGCTTGGGTGAATCGATGTTAAACGGCCTACCGGCGGCCTCGTGAATCTTCGCGGTCAGTTCTTCCAAACGCTGAGCGAGCGACGTCCCCAATTCCGACAACAGTGCCACATCCAACGCGATTCCGTTGTGCTCCATCTCCGCGAGCACTTCGACGACGCGCATCTCGGTCTCACGAAACAGGGACTCCGTATCCGACCCGGCGAGCTGCGGTTCGAGCAGTTCTTTCAACCGCCACGTAAAGTCAGCGTCCTCAGCCGCGTACTCGCCGACACGCTGCGTATCGAGCTGATCCAGCGATATCTGCTTATTGCCCTTTCCGATCAGCTCCGATATCGGAATCATTTCGTGCCCGAGCAGTTCCCTTACCAGGTTGTCCAAGCTGTGGGACCGCCGTGTTGGGTCGAGGATGAAACTCGCAAGGAGCGTATCGAACGAAACGCCGGCGACTTCGATCCCAACCTGCCGCACGACGACGAGATCATACTTGAGGTTGTGCCCGACCTTTTCGATCGAAGCGTCCTCGAAAACCGGTCGCAGCTTCTCGACGACGCTCGCGAGCGGAAGCACATCACCCACCGCCGCCTGCACGGGAACGTAATACGCCTCGCCCGCCTTCCACGAAAACGATAGACCCACGAGCCCGGACGCCACCGGGTTTAGGCCCGTCGTCTCCGTATCGAACGCGAAGCACGACTGCCTCGCCAATCGATCCGCCAACTGCTGCAACGCCTCGGGCGTGTCGACCACTTCGTATCGCCGGTCGGGCTCAGGCCCACGTGCGGGCGGATCGACCAACGTTCCCGACGACTGCGACGAATCCCCGAATGGCGCGTCGAGCGACGAACCCAACTCGTTCAACCGCTCCGTCAGCCGAGTGAACCCCAGTTCCTCAAAGATTGGGCGTGCAGCCGCAACATTGAGGCGCTCGATTGCGCACGAGGAGAGATCAAAGGAAACCGAAACATCCCGGCGTAGCGTTACCAGTTGTCTCGTAACCGGAAGCTGCTCCGCGTATGCCTTAACCCGTTCGTTCATCTTGGGCGTGAGTTCGTCGGCGTGCTCAAGGACCGCGTCGGCCGATCCATACTTTTGAATCAGCTTCGTCGCCGTTTTGGTCCCTACGCCGTGGACGCCGGGGATGTTGTCCGTCGAATCTCCCACGAGCGTCTGCACCTCAACCGCCTGGTCAGGTCGATACCCCTTCGTCTCGAGGAGCGTCGCCGGATCGAGCACGGCACCTTTTGTGGGATCGAAAAGACGTACACGATCGGAGAGTAGCTGTTCCAAATCCTTATCGCGGCTGACCATGAAGATTTCAACGTCTTGCTCACGCAGCTTGTGCGTGATGGTGGCCATCAGGTCGTCCGCTTCGAACCCCGGCTGGCGGTAGATGGGGATGCCCAGCGCCGAAACGATCGCAACGATTCGATCAGCCTGGACGTCAAGCTCTTCCGGCGGCGGATCACGATGGGCCTTGTAGTTCACGTCCAGCTCCCGCCGAAATACGGTTTCGTCGCTCACGTCCATGAGCATCGCCAGGTAATCGGGACGGCGGTCGCGAATTAGTCCGAACAACATCGAACAAAACACGTGCGTCGCGGCTGTCGGTTCACCAGCGGGACTCGTGAGCGGCTGGCGCATGGCGTAGAACGCCCGATAAATCTGATAATGACCGTCGAGGAGGTAAAGGGTTTTTGACATGGGCCGTGGTGTCGAACGGTGTCGCCACGCGGTACACACGCGAAAGATTCTGGGGTTAACGGCGCCTCAACGGTAGGTTCGTACACTTGCGCTGTCAATCTGCAGTGACTACGGACCTCCAAAGCCTCACGAAAGTAGACGCCCGGCGCCACCGATAAGCTTAGGGCGTGCGCAGCGCCTCTCTACAGGACAGCGTCTCCGGAGAAGACCATGGGTTCAGCCGGTTCAGCCAAAAAGCAAGAAATCCTTCTTGAGTCCGGAACAAATGAGTTGGAGATTCTGGTCTTCACCCTGGCCGGGCAACGATACGGCGTCAATGTCGCCAAGGTTCGTGAGGTCGTTGAACCGATCGAGGTCACGCGACTCCCTCAATCGCACCCGTCCGTAACCGGCGTGTTCCAACTGCGCGACACCATCAGCCCACTGGTCGACCTGCAACACTGTCTCAAGCTCAGCGGTTTGAGCTCCCCCAACGAGGGCAAAATCGTCATCATGGAGTTCAACGACACACGCGTTGGATTCCTCGTCAATACCGTCGAGCAGATCTACCGGGTAAGCTGGAAGGACGTCGCCCCCATGCCCAACGTGGACGGCGTCAACGACGCACCGGTAACGTCCATCGCCCACATCAACGATGACATGGTGCTCATGCTCGACTTCGAGAAACTCGTCTTCGATATCGGCGGGGTCGACCTGTTCGAAGCCAGCGCCGACAAGATCACCCAAAGCAAAGCCCGAGGCGACCAGCGCATCCTCCTTGCGGAAGACTCCCGCATGATGCGCCAACTGATTCAAGGCAACCTGGTCAAGGCCGGCTACACCAACGTCACCGTTGCCGTCGACGGGCAGGAGGCGTGGGAAAAACTCGAACACGAAGTCGCGCTAAACGATGGAACGGGGTATGCCCTACTCATCACAGATATCGAGATGCCCCGCATCGACGGACTCCACTTGACACGCCGCATCCGCGAGCACGCGGGCATGAAGGGGTTGCCGATCATCATCTTCAGCTCGCTGGTGAGCGACGACAACGAGAAGAAGTGCCAGGCCGTCGGCGCCGACGCACAGATCACCAAACCGCAGCTCGCTCAACTCGTGGACTTGCTCGACAAGCTACTTGAGGAAGCTCGCGTGAAAGACCCGGCCGCCGTGCCTGTGACGGCCTAGCCCAAGGCCCGCAACGCCACACGATTCCGAACCGCCGTCGTCGCAACGCGCCACTACGGTTTTACGTTGCACGAGCACACGTAGCGCCCGCAGCCGGGGCAGCCGCTTCCGTACTTCGCACAAAGTGCTTCGGTAAGATTCACGTCGTTGATGTTGGCAAGCGTCACCAACCAGGCGAAGACGTCCGCGAACTCAGCCGCCTTCTCCTCGGGCGTTCCTTCGCGCAGGGCCGCCGCAAGCTCACCCACTTCCTCGCTCAGCCACAGAAACGTCTCCGGCGTTCCCCGCGCACGGTCCTTGTCACTGTACATCTTCTCGATCAGTTGCTGCAGTTCTTCGATCGTCACAAGGACGCCCGCCTTTTCCACAAGACCTGACCACCGGCTGCTCTAGGCCAGCGCTCGGTAATACTCGATCGCCCGCTTAAGTCCGTCGTCGAAGGTAACTACCGGCTCAAATCCCAGGAGCTCCTTGACCAGACGGATGTCGGCACAGGAGTGTCTAACATCACCCGGGCGCTCGTCCACATACAGCGGATCGATGCTCGTCCCGAGAATCTTATTGATCGAGGCGATCACTTCGTTGATCGTGATCCGATCGCCGCACGCGAGATTGACCGACTCGCCGCGCACGCGCTCCGCCTCGGGCACGCCGAAGGCGTCCGCCGCACCGGGCACGACCTTGATGCGGGTCAGCCAGTGGGTCAGTTC
>JADFRO010000262.1 GCA_022561255.1 Planctomycetota bacterium
GCCATGACTCGATCCTCCTGATCACTGCCATTGAATTCCAAACGCCGTTCGGCTCCGCCGAACATTGCCTGCCTCCTCCTTCGACACGCCCCGACACCGCTCTACATCCTTTTTAAACACGCTCTAAAAGCTCTTCGGTCCAATTGTTATCTGAATCTATCATTGTGCTGTTAGTTATATCTCCCGTACCCAAATAGACGCCATTGACGTTGTCATAGGGAGCATCAATTACTAAACCGAATCCATTATCTCTAATGTTGAAAAATGTGCTATTTTCTATTCCAACGTATTTCTGATCTGGTCCAACTTGACTTGCGGCTCCGAAAGTGTCGAAGTGCATTACTAGTTTGGTGTTTTCAAAAAGAGAATTTCTAATTAAGATATTGTGTGAGCTGTTTCCGGGTTTGTCGGATTTTTGGAAATAGATTGCTTCTCCCTCGCTTGTTCCACCAGGAATGTTTGTTCCATGAACTCCGTCTATAACGATGTTATCATAATTGTCTCCGACTATTCTAATTCCTTGATTGGCGTCTCTCATTAAGAGATCCCAGATTTCATTTCCGTTCTCGGTTAATTCGAATATCGTGTTTGATCCGTCTCTTTGTATTGTTGTGTTGTACATTCCTTCTCCTCTTATTAATTGTGGGCTTGTTTCTAGTCTTAATCTTTGGCTCGCGGCATTTGGGAAGGTGTATGTTTCTTCAGTGTCTAAATCCATATCTGTTAGATAAACATCTTTTCCTGCGGCTAGCGCGGTAATTGCTGCTGGATGCCAACCGCCAGCCTCATCAGGGGCGATGCAAGTTACGTTGGCTTTTGCGCATTCCGTTGCTGGATTCGGAGGTGCTGCGTAGGAAGTAGAAGGCGATCCAAGATAAGCTACCGCAGCAATGCCGGTGATAGCCGCTTTCCTGGCAAAGAGCCTATATCGCGCCGAGCCGCATGCTTCAGCCTGCGCGGTGCCTCGATTGTCGGTTGTTGGGATAGGATCCAAGTTCGTCGTTGATTTGGTTTTCAGGCCTCTCATGTGATCGCCCCACCGTTTACGTGAGCCAGCAGAGAAGGACAGATAAAACCGTGGCTTGAAGGTACAGAATCGATGGGCTGATGTCAACCCCTTCGTGAAATAGCCCGCCCTACTTCAATTGTCCGCTCCCTCACGGTCGCGACGGGTGTGACCATCGATTGTGGCAGTATCGGGGGTGGCATGGCCACGCTTTCAAAAACGCCGATGTTTCGCTTCGGTTGAGGCGTGGCCATGTTGGTCGGCACCGTATGACGGCCTTACGCACGACAACATGCCCACGCAAGCGTGGGCATGCCACCCAGTCGCTCCCTCACGGTCGCGGCTCTGTTCAGCATCAGTAGGGCGGGCTCTTCTCGAAGCGAAGCCATGGGGTGATGCGTTCAACCGTCTTGGGCCCGATACCGCGAACGCCCTGAAGGTCTGCGGGACTCGCGAAGGTTGGTTCGTCGACGTTGGGATCGGGATCATCCCACGAGCCGGACACACGCAGCGGGTCTGATGCGCTCGACGTTCGAAAATTAACGATACGGCGCGCGATCGTTTCGCCGATCCGAGGCAGGACGGTTAATTCCCACCAAGGGGCGATGTTGGGATCAACGGTGTTGAGGCCGATCGGCTTTCGCGAGTCGGTTGCGGTCGACGCGGGAGCGTGAAGAGCGGCGGCGCCCATAACCATCCATAGGGCGACCATGATCGCTGTGGTTCTGCCGGAGAGGTCTCGACCCCGCTCGCTGTGGTGTCGATGATCGGCCATATCGTTGAGTTCGCGCGATCGAGTTTGCGCGATGGGGCTTACTCGGCGGCGGGACGGCCCTTCGCCTCGCTCGCGGAAAGTTCCTTGCGGATCGCCAGTAGTTCCTTGAACGCCGCCTTGGGCACCAGGTCGCTCCGCAGCAATCCGCCGTAAGGAACTTCCTGCTGGTCGTAGTCGGCGAGGTTGTTCCACGAGACGGATTCGACGCCGGTCTTACTCAAAGCGATCTCTATAAAGCGTCGCAGCCACTCGGATTGGATTTTCTCGCTCCACGGTTCGTGCCACATTCCACCGTAGGCAGCCGCGCCCTCGCCGTCGGGTCGCTTTCCTTCGGGCGATTCGGAAGGCACCTGAACGGCGGTGACGTGGAGCGGTTTTCCGAGCTTGACGAATTGGTCGAGCAGGGAGGAAATCTGGAACATGTCGCGGACGCAGCTCCCTTCGGCCGCGGAACCGAAGTGGAAGCGCAAGCCAAAGGCGTCGAAGTTCACTCCGCTTTGGATGGCCATGTCGGCGTAGAGAAGGGGTGGAATCGTGCGCTGGTTGCGTGCATAGTATTCTCCCCAGGGTGTGACGATCTCCAGAACCGCCTGCCCTCGCGGAGCGATCTGCTTGGTGACCGCTGCGGTCATACGCGTAAGTTCCATGAGCTGCTCGAAACTGAATGCAAAGCAGTTGTTGGCGTGGATGCCGCTGATTACCGTCCAGATTTGGATGTACTGTCCGTAGCGATTGATGACGCGACGGACATGCTCAAACGCCAGGTCGCGAATCGTGTCGAAATCATGTTCCCAAATGTAGAGCCAGTCCGGTACGTTCTTTTCGCCGAACGAAAGCAGCGTTGAACCGCGGATGGGAGTGTTGCTTTTTGAGAGAGCTTCGACCCAGGCGTCGAGCGGTTTCCAGTTGAACTCCTGCTCGGAAGGCTCGACGTCGCGCCAGACGATCGGCAGGGTTGCAAAGTCGAACGCGTCGGAGAGGCGTTTGCGTGATGCTTCGGTCGGTGGATCGGAGTGGACGGTACATCCGAAGAGCCGGCGACCGAGCGCACCCGACTGGGCTCGCCGGTTGAGAAACGTCTGGGCGTGGAGGCGGCTGAGTTGTTCGCTCGCCTCGACGGCAATGCTCAACGCTTCGTCGCCGAGAGATGCCGCTTTGGCCGGCGCATCCGCCTGAAGAGCTTCGATCAGCAAATCGCGGGCTTGGTCGACATTCTTGAGGAGGTCGGCCGCCTCGTCGTGGTCGAGCATGCCCCAGTCTTCCACCTTGTGTGTAATGCGCAACAGTCGGCTACGGGCGAGCTCGACTTGAAGGATGTAGGGTTCTTCGCGCTCCTGAACGCGGACGGTCTCGAGCAAGATGATTCCGACGCTTTTCACCTCCCAAAGGAGTGCCAACCCAGCCGGACCGGCTGCCCGTTTGGTGCACCTGACGACACCGTCGGCGAACGAGAGTTCGGCGCGCAGCGGTACGTCATCGGTACCCACGACGTAGGCACCTTCGAGGTTGACCTTGGCGGCTGGCTTGCCGTCAGAATATACTGCGAACGAGAGCATGAAACTCCCGCGGCACTGCGCTTGCAGACCAAAAAAGTGTACGGAATAGTCCGGATCGATCGGCGTTTGCGGCACCTGCCCGCTTGGAGGCAACGGCCACACGTGCGATCAGGTACAGAACGATCCACCGGGCTGCATTATGGCGGATCGGTCAGGATGCGTCGAGTGCCGGTGTGATCGAGCCCACGTTGCGTGGGGATTGCTCAGGTAGCGGTTTCCGGGTCGGCGGCGTTGATCCGAGACGCCCTTCGGGTTGCTCGCGCGGGTTCCAATCCGCTATAAGAGACTAGGCCGAACGGACGAATGCCGGCGCGGAGCGCGCCCGAAGCTCGGCTCGATCGATCATTGGAGATGCCACAAATGGCCTTGGAAGCACCGCCGGTTGTGATGCGTACCCGGTTTCCGGGTTTTCCTGTACGGCATGGGAAGGTCCGGGACATTTACGATCTCGGCGACGAAATCCTGCTCGTCGCTACAGATCGGATCAGTGCGTACGACGTGGTGCTGCCCACCCCCATTCCCGGAAAGGGCGCGATGCTCACCAGCGTCTCGAAGTTCTGGTTCGATTTCTTCGGTGACGACGTGCCGCATCATCTGATCGAAGTCGTTTCCGATCGCGCGCCCGCAGGCCTTGAGGATCATCTTGCCGAGCTGCGCGGCCGGACCATGCGATGTCGAAAGACTAAAGTTGTGCCGATCGAATGCGTCGTGCGTGGATATCTCGCCGGTTCGGGGTGGAAAGATTATCAGCGAAGCGGCGCGGTGTGCGGCGTAGCCCTGCCGAGTGGACTGCGCCAGTGTGAAAAGCTTCCCGATCCGATCTTTACACCAGCCACCAAAGAGGACGAAGGTCACGACGAGAACATTTCATTCGAGAAGGCGTGCGAAGTCGTCGGCGAGTCATGCATGACGCTACTACGCGACCGAAGCATGGAGCTGTATCGTCGTGCGTCGGAGCATGCAGCCCAGCGTGGGATCATACTGGCTGATACGAAGTTCGAGTGGGGCGAGCGGGACGGTGAATACCTGTTGATCGACGAGGTGCTCACGCCGGATTCGTCGCGTTTTTGGCCGGCGGATTCGTATGAACCCGGCCGCGATCAGGACAGCTTCGACAAGCAGTACGTTCGTAATTATTTGACCACGCTGGTCGAAGCCGGGAAGTGGGACAAAACGCCGCCGGGCCCTGATCTACCACCCGACATCGTGGCCAATACCGCAGCCAAGTATAAAGAAGCGGTGACGCGGCTTACGGGGTAGGTTTCGGCGCCACCGTTGGTGATAAGGAAGGACGCAAGAACCAATGAAACACGTGTGGACAATTACAA
>JADFRO010000263.1 GCA_022561255.1 Planctomycetota bacterium
GATCATCCTTCACGCCCGGAATGGCGCCTGGTGGGACGCCGACAAGATTGGCCTATCCCCCCCGCTTCTTGAGACGCCGGAAGGCTGGTTGATGCTGTACCACGGCGTGAGAATGACGCCCGCGGGATGCATCTACCGCCTGGGACTAGCGTTGATGGACCTCAAAGACCCGTCGCTTTGTATCCGACGCTGCACGAAATGGATCATGGGACCGGAGGCGGAATACGAACGTACCGGTGACGTCGGGGGCGTCGTTTTCCCATGCGGCTACACAATCGCCGATGACGGCGACACCATGTACCTGTATTACGGAGCGGCCGACACTTCGATTGCATTGGCCACCGGAAGCGTTCGCGAGATGCTCGCCTGGCTCGAAGAAAACAGCACGCCCTACGATCCGGCCGGGGAATGACCCGCGTCACAAGCGAGCCTCAGGTTTCTGCCCCCGTCGATGATACCACTTCCTATGTTGGTCCGATACGCTTCGCATGCGTCATGGATCGTGGATGAGCCAGGTCGCGCGGAATCTGACAGTTGTCTTGACGGATTTCTCGCGGGGAAATGTTACCTCATCCATGATCGCGACCGGCAGTACGCGGCGCAGTTTACGAAGAGGCTGCGCGAAAACTTGATCCAGATCGGGGCCAAGGTTGTGTCACTTCTTTTCGAAAAATAGGAGCGTGCGGGGCGAGTCAGGCAACGGCACACGCTGGACCACATGGAAGCGTTCCTTGAACGTGCGCAAGCAGTGGTCCAACGTGAAGTCCTCGTACAAATCCACTCGGAATCGCATCAGGCGGCGGAACATAACATCGTGGGTGGGTACGAACTCGAGCACCAGGTGGTGTGTGGTCAGATCTGCGAACATATCCCGAATGCTGGGCAGTGGAAGATTGGCGGAAACAACTAAATGGTGAATCGAGGCCAAGGCCAGCACGCAGTCAGGCTTGATTCGGTCCAGAAAACGCGCTCGCTCTCGATTACAAAAACCGATGGCAGGACTCGGATTGGCAATGTCCATGCAAAGCGGTAAAATCGAAAGCTGCCGCTGCTTGACCTTACGATACAACACGTCGATGCAGCATGGGTCGCTATCCACAGCCACGACGTCCGCGCCCACCTCGCTAGCAAGCAACGCATATCGCCCGGTATTACAACCCACGTCGAGCACCCTGCGAGGACATCGTTCGATCAGAAACTGCTGAACCGATTCGACTTTCGATCGTTCCGACGTCTCCGCATAACTGCACGTAGACGCATAGTCAGTCCAATCGCTTCGCGGCCTATGGCGTACCAGCCGCTGCAGTTTCGACCGCAGCCTGCGCAGATTCCAAAGCTGAGCACTGACGTTTCCCTGCTTGGGCGTTGTCGATTGCGAAGACGCGTCACGAGCAGACTCCGCTCTACGACCCAACCAGTACGGGATTGTCACATCAAACAGCAAACTTGGCCCAAGCAACTCCAACCAACTGAAGGCCAGTCGAACCTCGTCCAAGCGGGCCCCGTCCAGGTTGGCTAAGAAGCAGGATCGCAAGCTTTGCCCTTTTTTTCGGTTGAGCAGCAGTGGCAGAGTGAACATCCGGTTGAACTGTCCCAGCCCGATCCAGACATCAAATCGCTGGGGCCGCTCGATGGAGGGGATGTCGATGAACACCGGCTTACCGTTGACGAACTGGATGTTGTAAGCGGAGGCATCCTTCAAGGAATACCCATCGGCAAGCAGCCGCATTTGCAGATCCAACGTGAGTATGCCCGCGTCTGCCAACATAGCGGGCGACCACTCGAACGGGTAGCTGATGGTATCGATACGGCGGTGCTCGAAGATCCCCGCTGCTCGAGTGACGTCGGCGGGCCAGTCGACCAAGGAAGAAGGCTCATCAACGAGAGTAGTTTCCACGATCATACCCGCTTCGACCAACTCAGTGAGTAAACCCGAATCGCGTAGCCCCGTAATGAGGTCCAGGCAGGGCTGATCGACCGCTCGAAAAATGCGGCCCTGCTGCTCAAAGACGAAACCGCTCGGATCGCGAAACGAAGCGTCGTGGCGAACGGCGGAGGCGTGGTTGTCGACAACGCTTGGCATGGGAACCGATTATCCCTACAGCGAGTCGTCGGCGAACGGCGGCGCCGACCTGGATGCGTTCTTGTTACTCCGCCGCCACGCTCGCCAAGGCCAAGTAAACATCTGTCGGAACATGATCGTTGCCCCGATGACGGAGCCGATCAAGCACTGCAGCAAGATACTACCTGTACCAGGATCGATATAAGCTAGAGAGCCGGGCCAGATCATCGTAAGCATCTCCTTTGTGAAACCGTGGTAGCACGGGCGACGCTGATCACTCGCTGACGGCAACTCCTGATGCCTGCGTCCCCGTTTCGACCATCGTGAAATCCGAGTTGTGGTTGACTGCGTTTCCAGCTGAACCCGTCTGATCGCGTCCTGTTTGGGGAGCGCTCCACGGGGTGTCAGCTTCTAACGCCGACGCTGAGTCGCCCGGCGCAGCAACGGTACTGAGGAAGTCACCAAGCCCAGCGACCGCGTCGGGCGCCGCCAAGGCATACTGGATCAGTCCTGCTAGATTACCGTGATCAAAACGCGAGTTGACCGTCACAGGACTTCGTTGTCTGGGCAGTTTGACGATGAAAGGGACATGCGTCACCGCATCGCCCTCGGGGAACCGCTCGTAGGCGGGGTCATCCCCCCATGTGTGATCCGACGTCAAGATCACGAGGGCATCGTCAAACTTGTCCACCTCTTTCAAAGCGCTCATGAATTCACCGACCAAATGGTCGGCACAAGCGAGATTACGACGGTAGCCTTCCAGATGATCCCACTCCCAAGCGTGATCGCTAGGCCCGTTGTAGTTGCCGCTACCGTCGAAAAGGTAGGGCATATGAGGAACGGGAACATGCACGAGTGCGAACTTCGCCGACGACTGTTGCTTGATCACGTCCAAGGCGTCCTGTCTGATGGCCTCATAGATCTGAACGGCATGACGGTCATCCACGGCTACCTTCATTTTGGAATACCACTGCGACGACACTGGATCGAGCCAATATTGCATGGCGCGAACGGCGTGTATGGCACAGGCCGACGCGAAGTTGTGTCCTTGCGGGAACCACGAATACTCCCGACAGACATCCACCCGGTCGCCCAACCACTGACGATACCGAACGTGAAAGCCTATCGCGTAGGTACGGTAGCGCTCGGGGGGAACTGCTGAGAACAGGCACCTAAGCCCACGGGGTGACATGTACGCACCGTTCTTCTTGAATCCGACGCGAATTTTGCCCAAATGGGTGGGAAGATCCGTTTGATACAACAGGCGAGGGATCGAAATCCGCGTATTGGAGCCAAGCGAATGCGCGTCGTGAAACGTAACCGACTGTTTCGCAAAGGCGGCTAGGTTCACCAGATGAGGAAGGACCGCCCCATTCTCAAAAGTCCGCCGATAGGACCACGCATCGAGAATGATTAGATAAACCGAACTCGATGGCTTCTCTTTGTCCGAAGCCGCTGTCCTGGTTATCGTTGATGCTACCGTTGAAAGGGAAATCGGGTCGACCGTCGGCGGATAGGTTGTGGCTTGGAGTAGCTGACCGGCTACGATCAACATGGTCGGCGACATGACCAAGCACAACACCCGGACGCTGGAGACCGCCCTCGATGTGGGTCGCCGCCACGAAAATGCGATCAGACCCACAAGAACCAGCCACGCAAATGGCGTGATCCAAACGTGCGCCTTCCATGCCGGGATGTAGAACCCCAGTACCGCCAAAACGCCGGCCCCAAATACGAACAGAAAAAAGTGCTCGCAAAATCGTATCATCGGCGGGCGGTTCCGCCGCCGGATCAACTGGCTGAGACCCAGACCCGCCAGAGCGAGCACGACCATACATGCGAGCACAGCGATGGAGTCGTGTAGGGTCCACATTAGATTGCGGCGCGTCACGTAGCCAGTTGTTACGTTCGCCAGATAGGGGCTGAAGAGCAGGAACACGACGAACTGGATCGCGACGTAACGTGCCACCATCGCCTTGGCACCACTCGTCGTATGTTTGGCACAATCGACCATGCTTAGAACGACCGATTTCTCATCCTGCGAGTCGTAAACCCTGCGTGTGTTTGATGCCAGAGTACTGGCTTTGTGGGACCGACCCTCCAATCGGTCCACACCGGCGTCATCGTGGTTATCGGAGTTGCGGCGAACGTGCTTTACGGAAACGTATGACCACAACCGAATTTCGCTGACCGGACGACGAGAAACGGCGGCGTACGCTCGGGATCCAACGGAGGTTCCTGTCCCTATCATTTATTCCGTACCCCTTATGTCACCGATCACTTGCAAACCGGCCATCAAAGATCGAAATGAGTGTACCACCACACGCCACATCGTTTCTTGGGCCAAAGCCCCTTCACGCCCAGTCTGAGGGGGTTTGGAGCAAGAAACGACGGCTCTGATGAACGTTTTCTTGGCCGGTTGCGAGTGATCTTCAGTGGCCGGTTTTTAATGATCGCTGACAAGTATTACCACAAATCACGAACGCATCTGTCGCTTGATCGCAACGCGCCCATTCAACGAGCAGTTGAACCACGCCGTCTCGGGAAGGTGATCGCGATTCCGCAGGTAGGCGGCTTGCATCATCGCTA
>JADFRO010000264.1 GCA_022561255.1 Planctomycetota bacterium
CGCCGACGGGTCAAACGTGCGTTTGTTGGCAATGGTGTCTTTCGACGGTACCTGAACGCGCCAGGCCAAGCCCACAAACGACAACAACCTGATCGCGATGTATGTAATGTCAAACTGCCACCACGTGAGCCCATGTCGCGCCGAGGACGGGAAGGCGTGGTGGTTGTTGTGCCACCCTTCGCCAAGACCGAAGATTCCGAAAACGAGATTGTTCCGGCTTTCATCGTTGCAATCAAAGGTCTTTTCACCCCACAGGTGGCAGATGGAGTTGATGCTGAACGTAGCATGATGAACGAGAAATATGCGTGCCGGGCCACCCCAAAGGAAGCCGAGGGCAGCGCCCACCCAGGTGCCCGTCACCAAACCACCGATCGCGGTAGGAATCGCAAGTCCCAGAACAACCCAAAGGGCGAACAAACCGCTGACTCGACACGTTAACTTGTCCCGATGCAAGTCGCCGACGTATCGGTCCAACCCTTCAATTTCCGGCTTGAACATCCATCCGCAGTGGGCGAACCAGCAACCTCTGACCACTCCCCAGAAACCGCCCCCGTAGCAATGAGGCGAGTGGGGGTCTTGTGCCTCGTCGCTGTGTTGATGATGCTTTCGATGGGTAGCCACCCACCGCACCAGCGGCCCTTCAACGGACATCGCTCCCAGGACGGAGAACAAGACCTTGATCGCCGGAAACGTCTCGAACGCTCGATGGGTGAAGAGACGGTGGTAGCCAAGCGTGACTCCCAGCCCGGTGGCGATGTACATGCCACACAAAAGCCCTAAGTACAACCCATTAAACCCCCAACCCCAGAGATGAACGGCGGCTACAACAAATCCAACGAAGGGAAGAAACACGCAGAGAAGCGTTCCTACCCGAATGCTCAAGGCTGCGCGAGTGTCCAAAGCTCTTGGTGTGTCAGAAAGTACGAGGGTATCGCTCATGGGTTTAACGGGGCGCCGTCGCCCAAATGACAACAACGGCTCGGAATCTCAAGGCCGTTCGCTTGGTTTTGGAATCTAGGTAGACCGCCGCATGGCGGTAACGTTTGGTTCGCTAATGGCGGATTTCTCTGCTCCTACGCTGCTCATTCACGCGCCGCGTACGCGATCCTTCACAGGTCGATCCAGGTGACCGGCAGCGCCAGATACCGTCCACCCCCACCCTATCTTCGGCTCAGTGTAGTGGTTTTGATGCGTCGTGCCAACTCCGAATTAGGCCGGCGGAGCCTCCTTCGTGGTTACCGTGCTGCGGACTGAGGGGCCGCAGGGCTTGCCTCGTCCGGAGCGTGAAGCAAAACGTACCGCCGATAGTAGGCGATGCCGAGGCAGGTCAGGGGGATGGCTAGGAGTAGCCCCAGGAAGCCCAGCAACTTGCCCCAGACGAACACGCCGAGCAGAATCGCCACAGGACTCAGGCCCGTCGCTCGCCCCATGATGCGCGGTGCGAGCAGGGCGTCCTGAATGATCTGAATCACGACGAACACGGCCAGCACCAGACCGACCGACACGGCGAAGCTCGAATCACCCTCGATCGCCCTCAGCCCCGCCAGCATGACGCCCGGAACCAAGCCAACGGTTTGCAAATAGGGCACCATGTTGAGCAGTCCGATGAAAAGTCCGAATGGAAGAGCCATCGGCAGCTCGATGAGGGTGAAGCCAAGCGAAAACAGCGCTCCGACCGATAGCGCCACGACGGCTTGACCTCGAAGATAGCGCCTCATGGCCAGGTTGAATTGCTCATAGAACTCGACGATCGATTTTCGATATTGCGGCGGTAGAAACATGGGCCAACGGCTCGAATACTGGGGGAAATCCATCAGGAGGAAAACCAGATAGAGCAGCACGATGATCAGCACGGCCAGCCCGAGAATGAGATTGAGGGCAAAGCTGACGACCGTCCAACCGCCGACGGCTAAGTGCTTGGCGGCGTCGAGGACGACGTTGCGAAACTCGTCCGACTGCGTAAAGTCAATGGCGTCTTCGACAACGCCACCGATCACCGTACCGGCCACGTGCTCTCGCAGGGCGGCGAACCGCTGGGCCCGGCTACTGGTGGCTGCGTTGGCGCGGAACGTACGCCAGCCCTCGTTGAGTTCCTGCCAGCCGAGCGACGTTTTCTCGTCCGCCGGGTCACCGTCTTTGGAAGGATCGCCGGCCCCTGCGGGGGGATCCGATTCGTCGGGCGCCGGCACCGCGGCGGGAGCGAGGTCAAGGCGGAGCTTGGCGAGGTTACGACCGAAGCGATCGACCTGGGCGGCGAACAGAGGCATAATCAGGGCTGTCAGCGCCACGCCGACGATACCAAGTCCTCCGAGCGCGATGCCGACGGCAAGACCTCGTCGCCCGGTCCTTCGCTCCAGAAGCGTTACAAGCGGGTTGAGCAGGTAGGCGAGAACGACGGCTACGGCGAAGGGAAGGAGTACGTCGGACAGGTATCGCAGCAGGAGCAAGGCGCCCACGACCACGGCGGCACTGAGCACCATCCGAACAACGCGGTCGAAAGTGTATTGTTCGCGTTCGCCGACCATGGGAAGCTCCACGGCCATTGAACCGCCACCGGATGATCTTGGCAAATCGGCGATGAGGGTGCCGTGGTCGGCCGCACCGACGCCCTCTGCGAGTTCCGCTGATCGAGAACGTAGGCTATACTGCGTGGCTTGGTACGTGGTGCAGGGTGGGTCCAAGATGACCGTCCTGCGTTCGCGCGGGCTGAAGCCCGCGGCTCAGGTCACGCGCCGGGAGGCGGTCGGATCACAAGAGTGTCATGGCAGATCTAAGCCTGATTCGTAACTTCAGCATCGTGGCGCACATCGACCACGGAAAAAGTACGCTTGCGGACCGCATCCTCGAATTCACGGGCGCGCTCTCCAAGCGGGAGATGCGTGACCAGTTTCTCGACGACATGGACCTTGAACGTGAGATGGGCATTACGATCAAGGCCAACCGGGCAACGGTACTGTTTAAGAACGACGGGAAGAGCTACATGCTCAATCTGATCGATACGCCCGGGCACGTCGACTTTCACTACGAAGTATCACGGGCGCTGGCAGCGTGTGAGGGCGTACTCATGCTGGTCGATGCGACACAGGGAGTGCAGGCCCAGACCGTGGCCAACGCTTACCTGGCGATCGAGGCGAATCTGGAGATCATTCTGGTCATCAACAAGATCGACCTTCCCGCCGCCAGGCCCGAGGACATCGCCCTGGAAACCGAGCAGGTGTTGGGGCTCGACGCATCGTCCGCGATCTTCACCAGTGGTAAGACCGGCGAGGGCGTGGAAGAACTGTTGAAGGCGATCGTCGCGCGCATTCCCCCCCCCAGCGGAGACCTGGACGCGCCGCTTCGTGCGCTGATCTACGACGCCAAGTCCGACGTCCATCGGGGCGTCATTTCGCACGCTCGTGTATTCGACGGCCGCTTCAAGCGCGGCGACAAAATCGAGTTGATGGCCGCCGACCGGGAGTTCATTGTTACCGAGGTCGGAAAGTTCATGCCCAAACCTCAGGCCGTCGAATCCCTCGGCGCCGGCGAGGTCGGATACTACTTCGCCGGGATCAAGACCCTCGTCGACGTGAACATCGGCGATACGATCACGCTCGCCGCGAATCCAGCAACCAAGCGGCTGCCCGGCTATGAAACGCCCCAGCAAATGGTGTTTTGCGATTTTTATTGCGGTATCGGAACCACGACGGATCGGCTCCGCGAGGCGATGGAGAAGCTGTGGCTTAACGACAGCTCGTTTACTTATGCGACCGCCTCCTCCGACGCGCTGGGGATCGGGTTCCGCTGCGGTTTCCTGGGCTTGTTGCACATGCGGATCATTCAGGAACGTTTGGAGCGTGAGGGGGACGTTACCGTGGTGCAAACCGCCCCCACGGTCACGTATGAGATCGTCCTAAAGGACGGGACGATCAAGCGGATCGAATCGCCGAGCGAGTTGCCGGACATGTCCACCATTGAAGAGATCCGTGAGCCCTTCGTCGACGGTCAGTTGATCATCCCCGCGGAGTGCGTCGGACCCGTAATGCAACTCGCACTGGAGCGGCGCGGACGACACCGAAAAACGGAGTACCTTTCTCCGACGCGGGTGATGATGACCTACGATCTGCCGCTGTGCGAAATCATCTATGACTTCTACGACAAGCTCAAGAGTTGCACGCGGGGATACGGTACGGCTGACTATCACCTGAAGGACTACGAGGTGGGCGACCTGGTGCGGATGGACATTCTCGTCAACGGCGTCTCGGTCGACGCGCTATCGGTGATTGTTCACCGCGACAAGGCACAATGGCGAGGGCGCAAGCTGATCGCGCGACTCAAGAAAGAGATCGGGCGTCACATGTTCGAGATTCCGCTCCAGGCGGCGATCGGAGGCAAGATCATCGCCCGCGAGACCATCCGGGCTTTTCGCAAGGACGTGACGGCCAAGTGCTACGGCGGGGACATCACCCGAAAGCGGAAGCTGCTGGAAAAACAGAAGGAGGGCAAGAAGCGCATGCGAACCGTCGGCAACGTCTCCATCCCCCAGGAGGCGTTTCTGTCCATCCTTGATCCGGAAGATTGAGCGCCCGCTCACGACGCCTGCAGCTTCACGAAGTGCGCCCGGGAGGAC
>JADFRO010000265.1 GCA_022561255.1 Planctomycetota bacterium
CCTGATGGGTAGTCAAGAAGGGTTATGACGAACCGAGCCGCGATCGTGAGGGAGCGTTTTCGCCTGCGAAACCGGTCCGCTTTCGAACGGGCGCAGCTCTGAAAAAGGCTTCTCAAACACGCACTAGTCCGCCGTCGTAGCAGCCTTCTCATCGTCGACGATGGCTGCACGGACGTCGCCGCCCTTGGTCAGGCGAAGCTCCAGCACCTTGTGTGTGCGTGAGCAGGTCATGTGGATCGTCGTCTCCGGCATGTCGAAGGAGTGCGATCCACCGCACGCGGGGCAGTCAAACCGTATCAGCATGGCACCATGATCCTCGTCGCCAGCGCTTGCGAGCCCTCACACCCAGCCGCAGCAGCGTGGCCTGATCCAAGCTCGTAAGCACGGCGACGGGCTACCCTACTGAAACAGCCACATCATGACAAGAAGCAGCGGAACCATAACGGCCACACTATACAGCATGTAGCCGAAGAAGCTGGGCATCTTCACGCCCGACTGTTCGGCGATGCTCTTGACCATAAAGTTCGGCCCGTTACCGATATAGGTCATCGCGCCCATAAACACCGAGCCCAGAGATATCGCCACGAGCAGCGGAACTGAGATAAGCGCGCCGCTGGGTAGCGTCATAACCTCCCCAGCCCCTTCTACGGTCATCGTTGAAGCGGTCTCGAAAAAGACGACGTAGGTCGGCGCGTTGTCCAAAAAGCTCGACAGCACGCCGGTAGCCCAGAAGAAACGGGTCGGCGAACTAAGGTACGGCGACAAGCTCTCACCGCTGGCTTTGAGAATCTCGATCGGCGCCTGCATGCAAATGAAGATGCCGATGAACAGCGCCGCCACCTCCAAAATCGCGTGGTAGTTAAACTGGTTATCCGAACGAATCTTCTTGGACGTTAGTTTCAACGACAACACCACAAGCGCGAGCATCGCCAGCTCACGCATGAACGGAAACGCTTTGAACCCCAACCCGACAAACTCCTCGCCCGGTTTGATGAGCGCGACGCAAAACACAACGCCGATGAGCAGAACGAAGTTGATCTTCCCCGAAAGCGTCAGGCGGGTGATCTGGGTCTCATCACGCACGATGTCGCGCACGGTCTCCTTCTTGTACACGCGCGTGTCCCAGATAAAATAGACCACAAGCAGCGCCGAGCACATCATCAACCACTGAGGCCAAAGACCCATGGTCCACAGGAAACTGACGCCCTTGAGATAGCCAAGAAACAGCGGCGGATCGCCGATCGGAAGCAGGCAACCGCCGACGTTGCTTACGAGAAAGATAAAGAAGACGACCGTATGCGTAACGTGTTTCCGCTCCGAGTTGGTTTTTAACAACGGGCGAATCAGCAGCATGCTCGCTCCCGTTGTACCAATGAAGCTGGCGATCAGTGCTCCGACGGCCAAGAAAGCCGTGTTCGTTGCGGGATGAGCGGCCAAATCGCCCTTCAGGCAGATGCCACCGCTGATCACGTACAGGGCAAAGAGCAGCACGATAAACGGAATGTATTCCGCGATGACCGCGTGCTCCAAGATGGAAACGACCTTCGTCGCGCCGAACGACAGGAAGTAATATCCAAGCGTCATCGAAGAGAACACCAGCGAAACCATCAGGCGGTTCTTATTGTTTTCCCACCAATGCTCGGTGGCTCCGATCAGCGGCAGCAGGGCGATGCACAGCAGAACGCCCACAAACGGTGCGATCGACCACAGGCTCGGCGCGTGCACTTCCGCTCCGTGGCCACCCCCGTGACTCGCGTCGTGCCCGCCGTGAGTCAGCGAGTTGTAGATCAACAGCGCCAGAGCAATCGCACCCAGTACGATCGCGCTCCATTGCAAACCCGTCATTTTCGATGGACGATGCTCGTGCGCCGCCGGCATATTCAGACTCGCTTCCACGCTTGTGTACTCCTCTTTGGTTACGATGGGAAGTTGACGGGGCGCTCACTCTCGGCCCGACCGGCGCCGCCGTGTAGACTCGACTCGATCTTCACCACGACACGTCGCCGTACGAAGACCATCCTGGCGGCCACCTCGCAGAGATTTCAGCGTGGCCGCAGTAACAAGCCTCTATCGGCAAACTCCCCGCACCGACTCGATGGAGCCGCTGGCGTGCGTTCCGCGCCCACATCCGCCTTCCCAACCGCCATCATGCCCAAAACACGCACGGCGTCTACGCCCGGAGAGGTTCGCTTTGTCGATGCGACACAAGATGCGATTGTTGATCCAGCGAGTTATCGGGCATCAGAGCGTGGTGATTCACGGGAGCACGCAACGTTTCGCTCCCGCGCAACGATTCGCTGGTGCGCAACGAATCACGTCTGTTCCGAGCCGCGACCCGCCTTTCCGAGCGCGACCGCGAGGGAGCGGATGCCGTTGCTGATCCGAGCCGCGCCCGCCTTTCCGAGCCGCGACCGTGAGGGAGCGGATAGTCCGTCATCCAACGCTCAGCGCGGGACCGCTTCCTCACAGTCGCGGCTCTGTTCAGACCCACCCATCGAACAAGGTAAAACGCAGCGCTAGCGCGCCTTCTGAAGTGCCTTGAGCGTTTGAATTTGTCCGGCGTGATAGATGTCGTGCAGCGCCGCTCCGTGGACGTGATCAGCCGGTTGCTTACCACTGCCGCCGGGACCATCCGCCAAGCGAGGCCACGCGATTGTTTCGATCGCCTCACGCAACGCCGCGTGCTCAGCCTCCAGCAGCGCGACGTATTGACGCCATTTGTCATCCGAAAGCTTCGCGGAAACCGCGAACCAGTTGCTTCCTTTGAGCGGAAACGAGCCACGCTTATCGCCCCGGATGCGCCGGCGAACGGCGTATTTCCAGTAAGCGCAGTGAACAACGATCTCGGCGATGTTGTGTCGACCGGGCCGAGGTCGCCATACCGCCTGCTTCACTTGGACCCGCCGAATCGCACCCTTAAGATTCGGCCCGTGCCACGCCTGACGGTTGTAGCCCTGATCGATCAATCGAAGCAGAAGCGTACGTTCCGAACTGGCTGGCGGCTTCTTTTTCACGACACATCCTCCACAGCGCCCACGTCCCCAACGTCATTTGTGACCTTGACTGCGACCACTCATGCCTTTGCTATTTGTGGCCTTGACTGCGACCGCCCCGGCTCATGCCAGTAAGTTTGTCTCACTTTCGTCCCCCCTTACCAAGGGGGGACTACAGGGGGGTCCGCCTGATCGTGCAACCACCTCAACCAAGACGCGACCGAGCTCCGTCAGTCCAGCTTGAACAACCACTGCGTTAGACAGCCCAACACGAACACCCCAGCAGCCGCGATGCGGTAAACGCTGTCCGGCTGCCGCTCCCACCAATCGAGCGCCCTGTCGGTAAGCTTGCCTTGCAAGCAGAACAAACCCTTGATGAGTGCGATGACTGCCACGACGACGAAAAGCGTACCGAGCCACCCCTCGATCCCTCGGCCAACGGAGAACACGGTCCCGACTGTAACGAAGAACATCACGACCAGCAGCCGGCGCATCTTCTTTCGATACCCCCTCGCAAACCGCTTGCGAATCCGCCCCGGCCGAAGAAACCACCACACGCCAAGGATGATCCAACTCCAACCCAAGATGATGAGTAGGAATTTCATGGTGCGTCTCCGAGCGCAGGCGTGCTAGTCCGCCATTTGAACATTGAACTCCGGTGTTCTGGAGCGGATGAGTTCCGCCTCCATCGCTCGCCGAACTCTCGTTAACATATTGGCGGGTAGCACCTGAATTTCAACATTTAACTCGTCCGCTCCATGTTCCCACAGCCAACGCGCGAGCCCTTTGTTGTCCGAATGTTCCAGGTGCTTCGCCAGCCGGCGCCGAAGATTGCTCGATTCGCCGACGTACAACGTACGGTTGCGGCAGAAGAAGATGTAAAGACCTTGTTGCGATGCGACCGAAGCGAGGTTGAGATCGCTGGCGGGGGAGTTGATGACGTCAACGGGCCTGCATGCGTGTGCGAGCACCTCAGGCTTCAGGCGCCGCTTTTTTCGCAAATTCAGCGCCGCCCAGCGATACTGCAGAGACGTAAAGCCAGGGCAGATTCGCGCTGCGATGGTATCGAACTCTTCGGCAGCATCGGGCGAGCAAATAACCTGATCGAGCGTGATGCCATCTCGACGTTCCAGGAACCGGATGGCGATCTCGCTCGCGAACGCGTACTCCGATTCGTCGCGAAACGACGTATGGTGCTTTGTCTTGCCCCACGAGGTAGCGCCAGTTTTTCTGGCGTTCAAGAGTGATCGGTTGAGCATTTCCGCGGAGGCGGTAAGTCCTCGCGACCGACATTCGGCAATGTAGGATCTATTCAGGACCGGATCCGCAACGACGCGATCTGCCGAGTAACCTGCCCGCGCGGCTTCAAAGGAGTCGTCGAGTTCGCGCGCATTTCTCATGCCGCTGAGAAGCCGAGCGTGGGATCGTTCCACATCGTTGAATTCAGGCCAACCAGATATGATTGCATCGCTCGTCGACGTGAGTCATCCTCAAGCTCCCCCGAAGCCGTACAGTAGAACGCTATCGACTCACCACCGTTCTCGACAAAGGGCGAACGGTTGAACATTTCGCGTTCGCGGCTTCTTGCTATCCAGTTTCGGACGCCCGAGGTC
>JADFRO010000266.1 GCA_022561255.1 Planctomycetota bacterium
GCCGCCGCCGGTCCGCTCCGCCTCGCGGGCGAGCAGTATCCACTCCATCGTCTGCAGCGGCTCCGAAGCCCCGCTGATCGGTCGACTCCAATCCTGCCCTACCTGGTCGAGGATGTCGGTGACGCGTTTGGCCTCTTGCTGGTCCAGCAGACTGATGTCCCCGAAGATCGAAGTGGCGATCACTTGGTCCGACTGGGGCGTAAGGAAGCCCTGCAGGGCGCTGCCGCCGATGAAAACGATCATCAGACCCGACATAAATATGGCAAGAAGGGTCTTGTTATGTTTGCGAAAAAACTTCATCATGATGACGTAACTCCTGAAATAGACAGGCTTTACGATTCGCCCGCCCGGTTACCACCAATATAGGTGGATTTCTTCGGAAATCAACAAACAATTCTTTGACCCATACCGGGGCGATTTGACAGCCCCGCATAGGCCGGATAAACCCCCTCGCCACCGAGCCAGAGTGAGGTTCACGTTGTTAAGTCGGGCAGTATGGAGTATTCGGACGTCGTGGTCGATAGTAAGGACCGCCGGGGCGTAAACTCGAAAAGCCCCACACCAACGAGGTACGAGTTGTGGCCAAACGAGCGCAACATTCGAACAAATCATTGGTTATCGTCGAGTCGCCCGCCAAGGCGAAGACGATCAACCGCTACCTCGGCGCGGACTACGAGGTGTTGGCCTGCATGGGGCACGTCCGCGACCTGCCCGTCCACGAACTGGGGATTGATCTCGATAACAACTTCGAGCCGGTCTACGAGATCCTGGCTGCCAAACGCAAGACCATCAACGCCCTGAAGAAATCCGCAGCGAAGGCGACGGCTATCTATTTCGCCACCGACCTCGATCGCGAGGGTGAGGCAATCGCCTGGCACCTGGCCGAGGCCCTCGGCGTCGATCCCCAAAAAGCCCAGCGCGTCGTCTTCAACGAGATCACCAAGTCCGCCATCAAGGCGGCGTTCGCCAAACCCCACGGGCTGGACATGAATAAGGTCTGCGCTCAGCAGGCTCGGCGTTTGCTCGATCGGATCGTCGGTTATCAGCTCAGCCCCCTCCTGCAGGCCAAGATCGGCAAAGGTCTTTCGGCGGGGCGTGTTCAGTCGGTAGCCGTACGTATCATCGTCGAGCGAGAAAGCGAGATCCAGGCCTTTGTTCCCGAGGAGTCCTGGCGTATCAGCGGTATTTTTGGGACCGATCTGGCAAAGCGCGAGGCTCATCGAGCCGCATGGAGCAAGTTTCTCGAAGGTGGCGCAAGTCGCCAGGGAGCGCGCACGGTTAAGGAGCGCAACGCCTGGCTTTCCAAACACCTGGCCGTCAGTGCGGAACTGATCCGTTTCAACGGGAAGGATTTCCGCCCGAGCTCGGTCGATGAAGCGCGAAACGCCGTCGAAGCCATCGGGTTCGTAGTGGACGACGTCGTGGAAGGCGATTTCGAGGGGTACGCCGACAAGGGTCTCAAGACGATCACCATCAAGGGCGTCATCGATACGGATAAGACGCCGACGTTTTCGATCAGCGACGTTCAGACGCGCTCGACCACTACGAAACCTAATCCCCCGTTTGCAACCGCCTCACTTCAGCAAGCCGCGTCGAGTGCGATGGGGTTTGCACCCTCTCGAACGATGCGGATCGCTCAACAGCTCTATGAGGGCATCGATCTGGGCGACTCATCCGGGCCGGTCGGTTTGATCACTTACATGCGAACCGACTCGATGCACATGAGCCGCGAATCGGTCGAAGCCGCTCGACAGTTGATCCGTGACGATTTCACCGATCACCACGTTCCGGCGAAGCCGAACGTTTACGGGAAAGCAAAGCGTGCCCAGGAAGCTCACGAGGCGATTCGCCCCTCCGATGTGACACTGAAACCGGACGCACTCCGGAGCAGCCTCACGAAAGAACAATTTAAGCTGTACGATCTGATCTGGAGGCGTTTCGTCGCGTGTCAGATGACGCCCGCAAAGTGGGACAACACCTCGATCCTGATCAGCGCGGAGACACCGGACGGTGAGGCGACGTTCCGCGCCTCGGGGCGACGCCTGGTCTTCGACGGATTTCTCCGCGTCGCAGGTATTTCCGAGGGCGGGGAAGTCGTACTACCGGAAATTACCAAGGGTGCGGAAGTCGCGCCGCTTCAGATCGCTCCCCAACAGATGTATACGTCACCGCCCGCGCGGTATTCCGAGGCTACCCTTGTAAAGAAGATGGAGGCGGAGGGAATCGGCCGTCCGAGCACCTACGCCGCCGTCATTCAGACGATTCAGGACCGTGGATACGTCGAGCTCACCGAGAAGAAGCTACGCCCGACGGCGCGAGGCGAGATCGTCACCGAGAAACTGATCGCCCATTTTCCCAAGATCATGGACATCAAGTTCACTTCGTTCATGGAGGAGGAGCTCGACAAAGTCGAGGACGCCCACGTGGAGTGGACGCACGTGCTGCGAGAGTTCTACGAGCCGTTCAAAAAATCGCTCGATCGAGCGCAGACGGAAATGGAGCGTGTGCGAGCTGAGCCCAGTGAATATACGTGCAAGGATTGCGGAAAGCAGATGGTCTATCGCCTTGGGCGTAACGGCCGATTCCTGTCGTGCTCCGACTATCCCAAGTGCAAAGTTTCGATGAATATCGACGCGGAGGGTAAGCCTGTCGCAGCGGTCGTTGCGAAAGAGCCCTGCGTCTTGTGCGGCAAGGAAATGATTCTCCGAAAGAGCAGGATCGGCCCGTTCCTGGGATGCTCGGGGTATCCTGAGTGCACCAACACGCTACCGAGCGACGAGGACGGCGTTCCGCTCAGGAAGATCCGCGCCGACGAGATTGACCAGAAGTGCGAAGACTGCGGTTCCAAGATGGAAGTCAAGTTCGCGCGCGGGCGCTCGTTCCTGGGTTGCTCGGGCTACCCGAAATGCAAGGCGACGCAGCCGATGCCACCCGGTGTCTACGTCGAGAAACCCAAGCCCAAAGACGCCGGCGTGGGGTGCGACAAGTGCGGTCGTCCGATGGTCATTCGCAAGAGTCGGCGCGGCCCGTTCCTAAGCTGCTCGGGTTTTCCGCGTTGTCGAAACGCCATGCCGGTCGACAAACTCGACCACCTCAAAGCCCTTGCGGCTGCAGGTGAGATTCCCGACCCGCCGGCCGACAACGGACGGGGCGGATCACGCGGCACCAAGAACGTCCCGCGCGACGCCAAAGGCAAGGTGGACATCGCTGCGTTGGGTCCACCTCCGCCGGGATTCGCGTGGACGAGGACGGGTAGGCCCGTCGTGGAGACTTGGCCGGAAGATTCGCTCATCTGTCCCGACTGCGGAGAAGAAGTAGTCAGCCGTACCGGACGGTTCGGTCCTTACTTCGGCTGCACCCGATACCCCAAGTGCTCGTTCGTTGCAAACCTTCGCGGCGCTGCGAAGAAACATGCCGAAGCGGAGATTCCCGGGGCCGTTAAGCC
Organism: Planctomycetota bacterium; assembly: GCA_022561255.1. Taxonomy (GTDB): domain Bacteria; phylum Planctomycetota; class Phycisphaerae; order UBA1845; family UBA1845; genus JAJRUK01. The sequence continues at coordinate 3,446 of JADFRO010000266.1, forward strand.
CAAGCCCGTTGCGACGGACATCCCATGCGACGAGTGCGACGCCACCATGGTCATTCGTCAAGGACGTTCGGGACCGTTTCTTGGATGCAGCAAGTATCCGAAGTGTCGTTGCAGCAAACCACTGCCCGAGGGCGTCACGGCGGAGACCTTCGCCGATTCCAAGTCGTAAACGTCGCGCTACCGCGTGGCAGAGGTGAAACCGAATGCTACGCGCCGGCTTCTACCGCGCGCCTTCCCCCCAGCACAATAGTACCGCCGGCGAGCAACGCGAGGGAGAGGGCGATCAACCCCCACTGCGAGACGGTCGGAATTGCATCCGTTGCGGTAACGTCAAAGGCGACGACGTCCTGTGCACCCAAGTCATCCGTAACGCGTAACGCGACGGTGTGAACGCCGGCTGCGGCGAACGCATGCGCCGCCGAGGATCCGGTCGCCGCAACGCCGAAGGTCGCCCCGTCATACTCGAAGTCCCATTCGTAAGTTACGACGGATCGATCCGGATCGCAGGTCGTCGAACCGGAACCGTCGAACAGAACCGGCGTGCCCGACGGAGCGAGGTTACCGTCCACGACGAACCCCGCGATAGGCCGTTCCGGACGATCGCACAGGATGAACAGGCCACGCTCCCCGTCGGAGGCGGTCACGGCACGCCGCTGATAGCCCGCGAAAACACCCCACACCGCGGAGAATCCGCGTCCGTTATCCTCCGGATGCGTGTCGAAAAACCCCACCTCGCTGGGATTGGTCGGATCGGCAACATCGAGCACTCTCATGCCGGCTTGGTAGTGAGCTTGGTAGACGCGGTCGCCGCGAGGCATCAAATTGTGGTCGATCCAACAACCGGGATGTTCATACGTCGCGGCCAGAAACGGTGCTGTGAGGTCTTCGATGTTCGCAACATACGTTGTGGTAAGAGGCACGAATCCGTCGAGTTCGTCCAATTCATCGCCGAAGAAGACGAACCGTTCGTCCTCGCTGATCCAACCCTGGTGGCAATACCTGTTGGTCGCATAGGTCAGCGTGGCCAGTTGGACGATCAGCGATTTACTGGTCACGTCGACGATTCTCAGTCCGCGATTTTCAGCGAAGCAGAACGCGATTTCCTTTCCGGCGTAGGGC
>JADFRO010000267.1 GCA_022561255.1 Planctomycetota bacterium
GGGCGAGCTTCCCGGCGGGCCGAAATGTTCACCTTTCACAACGGCGTGGCTCAGCGAGAGCCTCGCCCTTACGCGAGGCTCGAATCGCCAATTCTCGACGATTCGGTCACGGACTCAGGCCTATCCGCCGTCGTGTTGCCATTCACCGGTGCTGAAGTCGACGATGAAGGCGATCACACCGGGAAGCACGCCTGGGATCAGAAGTAGGGCGTCACCAATGAGCCACGGGCAGGTGGCGCCGTCGCTGCGGCAAGGCTCACCCGACTTGTTCGGGAACGAATAAGCGTGCCTGTGTGCAATCGTAGCGCATCCGCTGGCGAGGGATGCGTAGCCAATGAGCAGCAGGACGGCGATCGAGCGGCGGCGAAGGAACATTTTGAGAATCGTCATGTCTGGGAATCTCCACGTAAAAGGGGCCATCGGACCGAGGGCACTTTATCCCACTATCGGCAGCTTCCTCGTTTTTCTGGGGTCGCCGAGTCAGTGTGCTCGTTCCGCGGGTCCATGACAGTTTCGGTGGAACCCCCAGGGAGGGCGAGCGTCCCGGCGGGCCGTGACGTTCACATGTTATGACGGTTGTGGCTCGGCAGGAGCCTCGCACTCCCGCGAGGCACCAATCGCCACTTCCCGACGATTCTGCCACGGACCCTTGGTCCGCTCGCCGGTCGCGGATCGGGAAACCCGTCCATTGATGCGTGACAGAGCAATTGGCGGGAAATAAACCGGGGTTCGCGTCGAATCTAGGCGTGTAGCATGGGTCAACACGTGCCGGAGAACGGCTGCTACAAGCCCTTGGGACGGGCAGTTTGGATCCGGTTCGCTGACCGCTTATCATCGTCCGAACCGATCGAGGAGAGTTCGTCAGATGTTCGAAAAGCTTCAGTTCGTTCGACTTCGAGCCGCGGAGAAAGCCCAGCGGGACGGCCGAATTGACGAAGCTTACCGGCTCGCGTCCGCCTCGGATCTCCGCGTGCACAAGCGTGGCGCTGCCGTGCTCGCCTCGCTGACCGAGGCATTCGTTACGCGGGCTCGCGACTACTACCGCGACGACAAGTTCACCGAAGCCCTTATGGACCTGGATCGAGCGGAGTCAGGCGGTGGGATGGAGCGTGAGATCGCCGAGCTGCGCGGTTACGTCAGGACGGTGGCAGCGGAAAAGGTCCGCCAGGTGGAATCGCGTCGTCGCCGACTCGACGTGGCACAGAAGCGCATCGAGCGCGGGTCGCTCGCGGCTGGTCGCGATATGTTGGAACGCGCCGGTAACAGCGACGTTGCGGCTGGTGAGCTGCGACAGCAAGCAACCGAGCGCGCCCGAGACGCTCGACACGCGATTGAACATGCAGAGCGGCTTCTGAACTCCGGCCAATACGCCGACGCTGCCGAGTGCGTGCTTCGCGCTAAGTCTATAGACTCGCATAATGAGGCCGTCGCCCGTGTGGAGGCCCAGTTGTGCAGTCGTGTTTTGGAGAACGCGCAGGCCGCGTTCCAAGAAGGTAGTCTCGGCCGGGCACAGAGCGAATTGGCGTGTCTTGGAAGTCTGGGGAAGGGGTTACCGCAAAGGCGCGAGCTGAAGGATCTGCTGTTGATCGCCGTCGAGGTTGGGAAGTGTCTCGATCGCAATCAGTACGCCGACGCTCGGCGGCACGCCATGAGTCTTGCCCGGCGCGTACCCAACGCAAAATGGATCGAGACGGCGATCGAGCAGACGCAGAAACTTGAGGAACTTCGTACGCTTGTCGCCGCCGGTCCGTTTGGAGACAAGTTGAACCTGAGCTCCGCCGGTTCCGGCAAACGGGGAAAGGCGCCGGCGTCATTGGACGACACCGTGGCCTTGCCGGCGGTGAAAGGTGCTGCGAGCGGCTTGCCTGAGCGTTTGCTCTTGCTCGTTGACGGCGGCGGGAGCTACTTGATTCTGCGGGGCGCGCAAGCGTCGGTGGGTCGCGCGGCTTCGGATACCCCGGCCGACATCCCGCTGTTTAGCGATGTGGCGGAGCGACATGCCAACATCACGCGCGTCGAGGACGATTACTTTTTGTTCAGCGCGAGAGACGTTGAGGTGGGCGGACGACGAACCCAGCACGAACTCCTGAAAGACGGCGACCGCGTGGTACTAGGGCGTAAGGCGAAATTCACGTTTCGTTTGCCGAGCCGCCAGAGTTCCACGGCTTTGCTGGAGCTCAGCGACACAACGAAGATGGCCAACGACGTTCGTCGCATCGTTTTGTTCAATCATCATGCGATCGTCGGCAGCGGGCGCGGCGCCCACATATTCTGTCGCCACGCGGGGCCGACTTTGGTCTTGTTTGAGCGGAGCGGAGCGATGTGGATTCGTGCCAAGAGCGACGGACACGTGGACACCGAGGCGCAGCCACTTCGCCTCGGCGAGTCGATCGAAATCGGTGGCGTAAGTCTGGTACTACAAGCCTGGCCTGAAGCGGTTCCAGGTGCGCCGAGCATCTGAACCCGACGGGCGCGACGTAAGGGCGGCCCCGGTAGGAATCCAGCACAAGCGTACCCCTTGACGCGTGGTGTGAAGGCGCGTCGTTAACGAGAAGAAGTCATGGCCTACACCTTCAAACACGGCGACCGACTGCTGGACGACTACACGATTCAACGTGCGGTCGGACGCGGTGGATTCGGAGAGGTGTACTACGCCGTCAGTGACGGCGGGCGCGAGGTCGCGCTCAAGTACCTCCGTGAGAACCCGCAGGTTGAGCTGCGCGGGGTCAGCCACTGCATCAACCTCAAGAGTCCGTACCTTGTCTCGATCTTCGACGTCAAGAAGACCGCCGACGGTGAGTACGTCATCATTATGGAGTATTGTTCCGGACCGAGTCTTCGTGACCTGCTGATCGCCGAGCCCAACGGGTTCGGTGCGGAAAAGGCCGCCTTCTTCACCCGCGAGATCGGCAAGGGGCTCGCCTACCTTCACGATCGCGGCATCGTGCATCGGGATCTCAAACCGGGAAACATTTTCTTCGACGACGGCTACGTCAAGATCGGCGATTACGGCTTGAGCAAGTTCATCGCCGTATCCCGACACAGCGCGCAAACCGCAAGCGTGGGCACAGTTCACTACATGGCGCCGGAAATCGGTAGCGGCAACTACTCCCGCGGCGTCGATATTTACGCGCTCGGCGTCATGCTCTACGAAATGCTCATGGGCAAGCTGCCCTTCGAGGGGTCGAGCATGGCTGAGATTCTGATGAAGCATCTGACGGCTCAACCGGAGCTCGACGATCTTCCCCAACCGTTTGGGAATGTGATCCGTAGAGCGCTCGAGAAGGATCCGAAGGATCGATACCAGACCGTCGACGAGATGGTCGAGGACTTGCTCGCCGGCGAAGAGATTCAAAAGAGTCTGGCTGGCTTCAGTCCCCAGAGCCTTAGTGGAGCGGTTCGCTACGGTGGCCGTGACGTTGCGGATTCCCCGCGACCATCGCCGAACCCACCACCGCCTCCGCCGCTGGGAATGCCGGTGCGTCCGTTCGCGCCGGGCTCGGGTGGTCCTCTGCCTGAAAAGCTAGCCAAGAGGTTCGATCGCGTTTCGCGGCGAATCGACAAGAAGGTCGCGCGTCTTGGAGGCTATGCTCCGCCGGGGCCTTCGCCCGAGGACGTCGCTCGTGAAAAAGGTCAGATTCCCTGGGCCATGCCGGCGCCACCCAAGAGTCTCCACCGCAAGCGATTCTTGCTTCTCGCCCTGCTCACGGCGGGGATCTCGGTAGTATTCGGTGTGGTCGTCGCCAACGCGACGAACAACGAGGATTTCGGCGTCGGCGCGGGTTTTCTGGTTGTGTTGATGCTCGCCAGCGTTTCGTTTGGGCGACGCGCGACGGACTGGTTTGCCGTGCGTCAAGATCCGGCGTGGGCGGATCGTCTGGTTCGCGCAGTCTGCGCCGCACCGCTGCTGGCCGCTGGATGCGCTCCATTCCTCGACCGTGGTGTGGGCATGGGAATGTGGCTCGGACTCATCGTTGCCGCGACGTTTGTGAACTGGGAGAAAACGCGCGAGATCGCTTCCGAAAAGGGAATCAGTCCGGGAAGGATTATCGTCGCCGCGTTGACTGCCCTTGTCGCCACGGCTGCGATTACAGGTGGGGCGTTCGATCGAGATCCTGAGGAAGTCATGTTCATCGCCGCCGGCGTCGCCGGTCTCGCGGCGCTGCTGGTTCAAGCCGGTGCATCCTGGGTTCCACCCGGCAGCGGCGGCTCGCTGAGACGACGTACGGGAACGAGGGACACGGACACTGTTCAGGCGGAACATTTCCCAGAAGAGTCGACGCAGATGCGATCGTTGTACGCCTCGGCTGCGGCATCGAACAGCGGCGAGGGCTCCGGTACTATCACAGATGCCGTTGAGGACGCAGGCCGGGTTGCCCGCTGGACGGTTGCCCGAATGTTTTGGAGCGTGGTGGCTTTCATCCTTATGGGCGGCGGCATTGTGACAACGCTTGTCGCTGCACTGTCCCGCGGGATGAATTACCACGACATGACCGCCACGGTTGTGGGGGCGACGGCGTGCGCCGC
>JADFRO010000268.1 GCA_022561255.1 Planctomycetota bacterium
CTACGCCAGGCGTACACCGTCCGCGTCGCCGGCGAACCAGTGGGCGCGCGACAAGTACAAAAACACGGTCACGGATTCGCCGGCAGACACACGGGCTCGCGGCGCCGTGCGAACGACGACCGAGACGCCGCCCGAAAGATCAGCGTGCACGTTCATCCGATCCCCCAGCGGCTCAACGAACCGAACGACCGCTTCTCCCAAACGCATAGGAGCTGACGGGCTGGTACCGAACGCGGATGGGTCGGCTCCGGCGATTTGAAGATCCTGTGGCCTGATCCCCAGCACAACCGGGCGCCCGACTGCGGATCGAACCTTTTTGGCAGCGTCCGACGGCAGCACGATGCGACACGCTTTCCCCGTAAACGTCAGGTCGACCCCGTTCTCTTCGAGCCGCCCGTGAAAGAGGTTCATCAGCGGCGTACCGATCGAGCCGGCCACGTACACGTTCGCCGGTTTTTCGTAGACGGTCATCGGATCGTCGCACTGCTGGATCCTCCCGTCCTTGAGCACCGCAACCCGGTCGCCGAGCGTCATGGCTTCCTCTTGATCGTGCGTAACGTAGATCATCGTCGTTTGCAGTTCGCGGTGGAGTGCCTTGAGCTCCGCGCGCATGTTGAGTCGAAGCCTAGCGTCGAGGTTGGAGAGCGGCTCGTCGAACAAAAACACTTTGGGCCGGCGCACGATCGCTCGCCCGAGCGCGACACGCTGAGCCTCTCCCCCGGACAGATCGGCCGGCTTACGCTGAAGAAGGTGCGACAGTCCGAGCATTTCCGAGACTTCGCCGACTTTGCGCCGGATCTGGTCCTTGGGCACCTTGCGCATCTTCAGCCCGAAGGCCATGTTCTTAAACACCGTCATGTGCGGGTACAGAGCGTAGTTCTGAAAAACCATCGCGACGTCGCGGTCGCGCGGAGGGACACGATCGACGTTTTGGTCGCCGATGCGGATCGTACCGGCGGACGGCTCCTCCAGCCCGGCGATGAGCCGAAGCGTCGTTGTCTTTCCACAGCCCGATGGCCCAACGAGTACGACAAACTCACGATCTGCCACCGACAGGCTGATGTCATCGACGGCACGCACCACCCCCCCCTTGGTAGGGAAAATGCATGAAACGCCCTCCAGCGTGACACTAGCCATGCGGGCCTGCCTCCCGATACGTGCACGGTGCCAACGTACTAACAGCAGCATCGCACGAGCCGTCACCCCGCCCGGCGTGAGCGGAGCGGCGTATCGAACCGCACGCACTCCGTTGTAACCACGCAAGACAACCGCTTCAACCAAAATGCACACCCGAGGCGGTCGGGCGGCGAAATGACCAAGCCGGGGGGGGTTGCGTCGACTTCGGCCGCGCGGTGTACTGTGGCCCCCGTCGTTTTGGTCCGGGTCGTCGAATTCCGTTCGATCCGGCGCAGCGCAACCGAAAGGCTGTCGATGAGCGACAACACGTGCGACGTTACCATCATCGGCGCCGGGCCCGCCGGGGCGACGGCTGCCATCTTGCTGGCCGGCTCCGGGCGAAACGTCGCCCTCGTGGATCGCGCGAAACTCCCGCGCCCGGTACCCTGTGGCGGTTGGCTCACTCCGCACGTCGCGCCGCTTCTTGCCAATCTAGGCGTCGACACGAAAAAGCTGCTCGCCCGCCCGTTTCGGCATCCCACGTTTCATAGCGCCGATTTTTCCAAACGTGCCGAGCCGCAGTTCGACGACGCCGTCGGATATCTCGTCGATCGGCCCGAGTTCGACCATGCCCTGGTCAAGGCTGCAACAAAAAGCGGGGCGACGCTCCACGAAGAATCGCTCGTCGTCGACATCCATCTTCGAGAATCTTCGGTTGACGTTGTGCTGGACGGCGGCCGTACGATCACCAGCAGGCTTCTCCTGCTCGCCTCCGGTCGTGACAGTGAGCTGCTCGACCGCACAGGTTTCAGTACGCATCCTGGAGAAACTCCGATCTACGTCGCTCAGGTCGAAGGCGCAGTTCCGTCGGCGAAGGCAACCGACGAGTCGCGCGTCGCCGTTGTTTTGGGGCTCGATGGCGGACCAAGTTTCGCCTTTTGCAGTTGTTCCAACGGGCGCGTGCGGGTGAACGTAAGCTGGATGCGCGATCGCTTCGAAGTCGTGCCTTTGCTCGAACGCATCTGCCGTGCCGCCTTCGAGAACGACCTCGTTCCGATCGACCTGACCAAACAGGCAGGCAGTGCATCGGTGATACGAAGCCCCGCCTCCGCAGCCCTGGACATGGACACGCACGTGGGGAAACACACGCTTTTGATCGGCGACGCCGGCGGATTCGTCTCAGCCGCGAGCAACGAGGGGGTCTACCCCGCAATGTGGTCGGCCCATCTTGCGGTCAAGGTTCTTGAATCCGCCCTGGACAGCAAAGTCTCCCAGGATGAGTTGATGACCTTCGACACCACCTGGCGGATGGAAATGGTCGATTACCTCCGCTCACCCCACACCGACGTCCGCTTCCTGATTCCTCTCGTCTTCACCAACCAACCCATGGCGGATCGCATGGGGGCGGCGTTCTTTTTCGGCGAGAACATCTGACAAAATGCTACACCTCCTGAGCCGCGGGCTCTCCTGCGGAGCGCAGCTCGCCCGCGCGGCGCCACAGTACCCCCCGGCCGCGCATCTCGTACCCAATAGCTCTTCTCGCGGCGTCGTCCCAGCCCGCACCGCTTCCAACGACGACCCGCTCGAATTACAATACCACCGCGCTTCGCACGACGCGGGGTGACTTGCGGAGGCGGACATCATGGCACTGCTCGGTGTCAACATCGACCACGTGGCGACGGTTCGTCAGGCCCGCGATACCGACGAACCCGATCCCATCTGGGCAGCAGCTCAGGCAGAGCTCGGCGGCGCCGACGGGATCACCTTTCATCTGCGCGAAGACCGCAGGCACATTAACGATCGTGACGCACGCCTGCTGCTCGAAACCGTGGCTGTTAAGTTGAACATGGAGATGGCCATCGCCGACGACATCGTCGACATCGCGGCTGAGCTGCGCCCCGATCAGTGTACGATCGTTCCGGAGCGTCGCGAGGAGTTGACCACCGAAGGCGGTCTCGACGTTGTGCAACATGCCAAGCGTATCGGCGCCGTCGTAACCCGCCTTCGCGAGCGCGGGATCACGCTAAGTGCGTTCATCGAACCGGTGACCGAGCAGATCAAAGCCTCGGCCGACGTCGGTTTCCATGCGATCGAACTCTGGACGGGTGCTTACGCCCACGCGAAAACAGCGGCAAAGCGTGATCAAACACTCGCGGACTTACGGCGTGCAATCGACACCGGCAACGAATCCGGGCTTGAGGTCCACGGCGGGCACGGATTGACCTATCGAAACGTCGCGCTGGTCGCGGCCCTGCCCGGATTTGTCGAGTTCAACATCGGACATTCGATCGTCGCGCGATCCGTATTTACCGGCATGCTCGAAGCCGTCCGCGAAATGAAACAACTGCTCGTTCAACATGCCCCGCAAGGCGGCGGGTCGAATCGGTCGCCGGCACAATGACGGATTCGGCAGCTTGGCAACGATGGAAAGAGCGCTCATGACAACGGACAAGACGTGTCGTGCGATTCGCGGTTGCATGACGGCGATGGTTACACCGTTTCGCGGCGGGGCGATTGATTGGCCACGCTTCGACGAAGCCGTCGAACGACAGGTCGAAGCAAGTATCGATTGGGTCGTGGTGTGCGGTACAACGGGCGAGTCACCCACGCTTAGTCGAGCGGAGCGGGACCAACTGGTGGCCCGCGTCGTAGCCGGCGTGAACGGTCGTTGCGGCGTTATGGTTGGAACCGGCACGAACGCGACAGCCACCACGATCGAACTCACGCGGGCGGCTGCGGACGCCGGCGCCGACGCTGCCCTTCTCGTAACACCCTATTACAACCTGCCGACGCAGGACGGACTCTTTCGCCACTTCGCCGCCGTGAGCGAGGCGGTGGATCTGCCGCTGGTGTTGTACGACGTACCCTTGCGAACGGGCGTACGCCTCACCAACGACGTCGTCGTTCGCCTGCGGGAAGCGTTTCCCAACATCATCGCCATCAAGGACGCAACCGGTGACGTCAACCGGGTGACCGATCTCCTCGCGCGGTGTGACATCGCCGTTTTGAGCGGCGACGACGCGCTCACCTGGCCGATGATGGCGCTGGGAGCGACGGGCGTGATCAGCGTCGTTGCGAATCTCGTACCGGAATTGATGCGGTCGTTGGTAACCGCAGCTAACGGCGCGGAATACGAAAACGCTCGGCAGTACCACCGAAAAGTTGATGATCTCGCCAAGGGGTTGAGCGCGCTGGGCCCCAACCCGATGCCCATCAAGGCCAACACCAACAGCCAACGCCCCGTTTGCAACGCTCTCGTTTGGTGAATCCGCATAGCTTCCAGCACCGTTCTTAGTTTCGCTTGGAACAAGCTCGCACCCTACGCCCCGACAGGGCGCCGGTCGGCCACCCGACGTGCGGGCAGCCACCACCGTTCCCATCGGTAGGGCGCCAAGGCCGGAACAGTTC
>JADFRO010000269.1 GCA_022561255.1 Planctomycetota bacterium
TTGCGGGCAAGCGGTTTAGGCGAATTGATCGAGCCGCTGAGCAGCTGACTCTTAATCAGCGGGTCCGGGGTTCGAGTCTCTGGCGGTATCGATGAGCCAGACACAGAAGCACCACGATGACGGCTTTGCGGATCATGGGTGGTCTTACTCGATCGGGCGTCGCCTGTCCCCACGATAGCACGATCTGCGGGCGAGACCGAAATGGAGGGCAGGGCGTTTTTGCCCTCCGGTGTTGAACCGGTGTTGAACCGACGAAAGGGCCGCCGATCCGAGTGAATCGACTACGCTCGTAACTAGCTGTTGTATAACGACTTACAACTGGGCGATACAGGACTTGAACCTGTGACTTCCTGCGTGTCGAGCAGGCGCTCTGGCCAACTGAGCTAATCGCCCCAACGGCGCGTGACTATACAGCCACTTGGTTAGGCAACGCAAGCGTGTGGTCGGCCCAATAGCTTCGATGCTGGCTACCCAGTCACGCCGATCCGATGCCCTGGGCGTGAGGTTGCTACGGGGGCGAGATCGCTATGGGTCGGGGGCGTTTGGAGCGTCGTCCGGTGCAGCCGCATCGGGCTGCTCACCGCGGGCGTCCAAAAAGCCTTGCAGAATTACCTGAGCGGCTACCCGGTCGATCCGAGCTTTCCGTTTTTTTCGAGTCAATTCAGCCGGTCGCAGCAGCTCCTCGGCGGCTACGGAGGATAGCCGCTCATCCCAGTAATGGACCGGTCTTTCAGCCAGGCGGCCGAGAAGGTCTCCAAAGCGTCGGGCGAGTTTGCACGCCTCGCCCTCGGTCCCGTCCATGTTCAGCGGGAGACCGACGACGTAGCCATCAGTCTCGTACTCTTTCGCGAGTGCGAGGACAGCCTCGACGTCACACTCGTTCTTACCAGTCGCATGCAGGGTCGATAGAGGGATGGCGAGTTTCGTGTCGGTATCGCCGCAGGCCACACCTATTCGTTTGGTTCCTAAGTCGATGGCTAGGAATCTTGGCATGGGAGCTTGGGTGCGATGTCCGCCCGACCGCTACGGTGCCAAAACCGGAGTAGGCGGAGCGCGGCTAAAGATACTCCTCACCAAACTGCTGGCGCACGTTGTCGACGAGTTCCTTGATGGCTTGGGTGTCGCGCCGCGTACAGACGAGGGTTACGTCGGGCGAATGAACGATGACAAGATCGTCGACCCCGATCGTGGCGATCAGGTGGTTGTCGGTGGCGACGGTGATGTTGCCGCGTGATCCCAAGTGCATGACGCGCTGGCCAGCCGAGACGTTACCGTCGGCGTCGGCCTGCATCACCGCTTCCATCGCGGGCCAGGAGCCCACGTCGACCCAGTGACAGCCGAGTTCGACCACGAGCACGCGGTCGGCACGCTCCATGACGGCAAAGTCGATGCTGATGCGCATCAGCGAGGGATAAACCTCCTTGAGCCTCGCCGAGAACTTCTCGGTGCCCCAGGTTGATGCAATGTCAAGAAGCGCGCGGTGCGACTGCGGTAGGTGTTTTTGAATTTGATCGAGAATTGTGGTCGCCCGCCACGCGAACATACCACTGTTCCAGTAGTATTCGCCCGAAGAGACGTACTTCATCGCCGAGGCGAGGCTGGGTTTCTCCGTGAACTTTTCGACCTCGAAGACACCATCGGAAACGCGTTTGCCTCGCCGAATGTATCCGTAGTTCGTGTCCGCCCCGGTTGGTCGTACACCAAGGGTTACCAGGGCGTCGGCGTGCTGCTCAGCAACCTCGAAGGCGCGTGCGACGTCAGCGTGAAATCGCTCGACCGGCGTGATGACGTGATCCGAGGTGAAGATGCCGATTACGGCTTCCGGGTCTTTATGAGACAATACGGCGGCCGCCAATCCAACGGCGTTGGCTGTATCGCGCCCAGCCGGTTCGCCGATCAGGTTGGCTGGCAACAACTCCGGCAGCTCCTTCTCGACGAGCGCAATGTGTGAGTCGTTGGTGATGACGTAGATTTGCTCGGGCGCGAACATACCCGAGATACGTTCGAAGGCTTGTCGCAGCAGACTGGTGCCGTCGAATATCCGTAGCGTTTGTTTTGGCCTGCTCTTGCGGCTGAGCGGCCACAGTCGAACGCCGGCGCCGCCGGCCATGATCACTGCGTAGCGCACGTCAGGATTCCTCCCCGCGGGGCATGTCAGCCGATGTCATCGAAATCGACCCGCTCCAAATCAGCAAACTCCAGTACCCACGACCGACGCAAGCCGTCCTTAAACTCGACTGCAACATGCGTTCGTTTCGGACCCCGCTCGATCGACAGCACCCTGCCGAGTCCGTGCAGCGGATGTCGCACCAGCGTACCGATCGTCCATTCTTCGAGATCATCCGGCAGCCTACCCCGGCTCCGACGCGCGGGTCGGCCGGAGGTTCTCGGAACCTCTGCCTGGTAGTCTACCGCATCGGCTGGCAGCGCGTCGAGGAAGGGGCTCTCGACGGTCCGCTGCGTAACGCCGCGGAGCATGCGATATCGGGCCCGCGATAGGCAAAGGCGTGTTTTCGCCCGAGTCATACCGACGAAGCAAAGCCTCCGTTCCTCCTCGGTGTCGGACGCATCCGAACTGGATCCGTCATGCCGGCGAAAGGGAAGTAGCCCATCTTCAAACCCGACGATGTAAACGGCGTCAAATTCGAGACCTTTGGCGGCGTGGAGCGTCATGAGCGTGACCTTCGACACGTTCGAGTCCACCGCGTCGACGTCGCCGATCAGGGCGGCGTGTTCGAGCCATTCGATGAGCGTCGCTTCGGGCTCATCCGCCTGAAAGGCGGCGGCGGCACTGACCAACTCGTCGAGGTTGGCGGCGGGAGCGTCGTCACCGTCTCGGGCGTCTCGATAAAGCGCCCGCAGCCCGCTGTGACTAATGACGTACTCAAGCGCCTCGGGTGCGGGTAAATTGACGACCTCAGCGAGCTTGGTAAGCAGTTCGCCGAACTGTCGTACTTTCGCGGCGCCGCGTCCAAGTTTGGAGAGTGCGTCGGGGTCGGTCACGGCCGCTCGGAGGGTCATCCCCGACGCCTGAGCCGCGTCGGTCAAACGCTGAATCGTCGTCGCCCCGATGCCACGCGGCGGGGTGTTGATGATTCGCGTAAGTGCAAGTCCGTCCGACGGATTCACGAGCACGCGCAGGTAGGCGAGGACGTCTTTGATCTCCCTGCGGTTGTAGAACTCGAGGCCGCGAGCGATCTGATAGCTGACGCCGCTGCGCAGCATCGCCTCTTCAAGTACGCGGCTTAGTGCGTTGACGCGATAGAAGACGGCGATGTCAGCGGCGTCGGCGCCGTTGCGGATTCGTTCGCCGATTTCCTCTGCTACGGTACGGGCTTCGTCGTCGCCGGTTTCGTGCTCCACGATGCGCACGAGCGGCCCGGCGTCGTTTTTGGTCCAGAGCGTTTTTTCCTTCCGTTGAACGTTGTCCACGATGAGCGCGTCCGCGGCGGCGAGAATACGCTGCGTGGAGCGGTAGTTCTGCTCCAGTTTTACGACGACCGCACGCGGATAGTCCTCCTCGAAGTGCAGAATGTTGCTGATGTCGGCGCCGCGCCATCCGTAAATGGATTGATCGGGGTCTCCTGTGGCGCACAAATTCTGATGATCGCGGGTGAGCAATCGAGCGATTTGATATTGGGCTGAGTTGGTGTCTTGATACTCGTCGACCAGCACGTAGCGGTAGATCGCTTCCAGTTCGCCGCGCAGCTCGGCGTCACGATCGAGGGCGCTCGCCATTTTCATGAGCAGGTCGTCAAAATCCAGCCCGGCGTTTTCGGCCAAAAGCCCCTCGTAGCAGGCGTAGATGCGAGCAATGGTTCGCTCCCGCCAGTCGAGGTCACCCTCTGTGTACGCCTGGGCTGTGAGAAGCGCGTTCTTCGCCCGGCTGATGTCCTGATCGATGGCGGCGGGCGACCAGTTGCTTGCGGATAAATCGCACCGCTCCACGGCTTGGCGGATGAGCTTGCGTCGATCGTCGCGGTCGAAGATGGTGAAGTTCCGGGCGATGCCCGCGCGATCGTGGTGCTGGCGGAGCAGTTTCGCGCAGAACGCGTGAAACGTGCAAACGGTCATGCCTGGGGCGAGGCCCAGGCCGTCGATCCGCTCGATCATCTCGCGGGCGGCCTTGTTGGTGAAGGTGACCGCGGCGATGCGGTAGGGCGCGACCCCGCAAACGCGCACCAGGTTGGCGATGCGGTGCGTGATCACGCGGGTCTTGCCGCTGCCGGGTCCCGCGATGATGAGCAGCGGCCCGTCGACGGTCTCGACGGCCTCTCGCTGTCTGGGGTTCAGTCCTTCGAGGATGTCTATTGGCATGAGGTTACCGGGCGATTATAGCATTGGCGGGCCGGCTGAAGGAGCATCGCGGCCATCGAGCTGGCGCCCAATTTCGCATCGCTGACGCAGTACGCTTGGAACGCTCTTGGCTGGTCTTCAAGGCCCATGCGCTATGTCACAAACAGCGGCTTGGCCTTCGTGATCACCCTGTGCTCCTC
>JADFRO010000270.1 GCA_022561255.1 Planctomycetota bacterium
GGAGTCGCCGCGACCTCGGGATCGAGATTGTTCATCAGCATCCGGATCGCTGGCTCTTGCTCCCAGCCCTTACAGGACAGCTTGCTTCCACGCGGGGCTCGTACAAGTCGAGCGGTGGGCACAGCGTCAGAGGTGGGCGTCATGGCAAACTCCGAAGATGAAGTCCAACATCTGCAAAAACGCACCCGCCACGAATCAGCTCTGCGACGAATACGAAACCTCCCCGCGGGGCGATTCAAGAATGTGGGGGCACAAGATTATAAAGGCGACGGGATGGTCGCGACAGCCGCATGGGCCAAAGCGTGACGTCGAATGACACAGGGGAAAACGTAGCGTATGTGGATGGGGTTGGTACTGCGATTATTCTTTGCGTGCGACCTTCTGAAGTTTTTCCACGCTCTCAGCCACCCGCCACCGCTGTGAGCTTTCCGTCTTGTGGATGTCGATCAGATCAGAACCGGCGGCCTCCGCCACAAGCTCGATCGGGCCCGGGGAAGCCGCTTTGCCGTTGGTCCCCGGCTTTGCACCGACAGACGACCCGATCAATCGAACGCGGAACTGTGATTCCCCGATTGTCAAAACGTCTTTGTCCTTGAGAACGGCAAAGTGAACCGCCTCGCCGTTGACCAAGGTTCCGTTACTCGTCAACAAATCGACGATCGCCGGATACTCGAAGTAATTCACCAGTAAGGCGTGCGCACGCGAAACGTCCGACTCAGAGATGACAATGTCGCAGCCACGCCGCCGCCCGATGATGCACACGTCGCGGTTGGGCTGCAACACGCGACCCGACTCGATGTGTTCTAAAGCCACCAGCTTCGGCGTTGGCTCTAAGTCGAACGGGTGGGTGTCCGCGTCACCGCCTTGCGACGGGTTGCCGACCTCCACACTGAACACCCACGGGCCGACGGTGAGACGATCCCCGTCCGTAAGATGCTCGTGCTCCATCTTCAGGCTGTTAAGTTTGGCGGGGTGGTTCGTCAGCAAGTCAACGGCGGTCACCTGTTTGCCGTTGTTAACAATAGCGACGTGAACGGGTGCCACGTGTTCGTGGCGTAGCTGCACCTTGCACCCCTCGCGGGAGCCGAGCAGCGTGACGACGTGGCGACACCGGATACGCAGATCCTGCTCGCCGTCCCGTCGAGCGACAAGATTCACCGTCGGGGCTGAATCAGCCACAAGCGGAGTCGACAGTTTGGATGGCTCGTCCGTACTCATGGAATGGCTCCGCACGTGGGTTAACGCACAACCCCAAGGAGCCTCGCTACCCTCTGCATAGTCGGGGAGGGAACGCTTTCGGCCAACGCCGCCAACCCTCCCTGGTTATTATAGAGCCTTGAATCTCCTGATTCTACGCTCGGACGACGTTTTTAGCCTTTTAGCCCCTATTTCCCGACGCTCCCCGTCGCAATTCACAGGCCACAACGGCAGCCCGGTCATCCCGTCGGACGCGCGCCGGGTTTCCCAAACCACAAGGAATCATTGGCCACGGCGCCGTATGGGGGTTCGAGGCCAACGCAGGACCGTCGCGATGATTCCCAGCGACGACGCCAGCTCGTCTGGCTGCTCAATCGATCGCATCGTCGGCTCATTTTTTTAGCGGCAGGAAAAACTCGCGACTTGGGCCCTATTCGGGGTGTCGGACTGAAGAAAATGAAGAATGGTACCGAATCCGGTCCCCGCGACACTGATACATCCGCCCCAAAGGGAAAGACCTCACGACCTCGACCGCCCCCGCGAAACGTCTCAACACTCCTCAAGCTGCAGAAACTCGAGCATGTACTGATCGTACGACTGCGCACCCTCGGGCGTGCTCAAGACCAAACTCAACTCGTTGATCACTTTCGTGCCCATCGGAATCCACTCCTGCCAGCAACCGTTGCACACGTGATCGAACACCTTCGTACCGAGTTCTCCCTTGAACGGCGGCTTGGCAAGCTGGCCATCCGGTCGCCCACACCGTGAACAACGAAAACCTTCCGCGGAAGCGGACCCCTCGGCTGACCCGCCCGAACCGGACGCTTCCGCCGATTTGAAAACCGGAACCTCGGCACCCCACTCCCCCAGGATGCGGGCCATCGTCTCGCGCGGCATGACGTCTCCCTGCTCATCCGCAACGAGCGCACCTTTGGTCAGCATCTCGACCGCTTGCTCACGATTCCCACTTCCGTCGTACGCCTGACCCAGAAGTTGATACGCTTTGGACATGGCCGGCCGCAATTCGATCGCACGCGCAAGCGGAGCCACCGCGTCCGCGAATCGCTCCGCCTCCAGAAGCGCCTTACCGAAGCTGAAGTGTCCAAGCTCGTTGTCCGGGTCCGCCTCAGCCATCTGGCGGAACTGCTCGATCCGCTGGTTCTGTTCCATCAAACGCAATCACTTTCCCAACAATTTGTTGTCAGTAAATCCCGACACACCGCACGACCAGGCATTATCCGCAACCGACCGGGGCTGTCCAGCATCTCGCCCGATCGACTCAACCGTTTAACTTTCAACGAACATCCTCATCAAGCGATGACCCGGATCAACGCGCCAACCAGTTGCCGCCGCCTGAGTCTCGCAAAACGTCCCGCTCGCTGACGCCTCGATCTTCGCACCGGCCATGCAAAACGGCGGCGGCGTTCGCGTATGAATCCGGCTATCGACCGGCGTAGGGTGATCCGGCGCAATCAGCATCCGCCACCGCTCAAACCGCCTCAGCCTGTCGAGCGCCGGACCAACGATGTGCTCATCGATCTGCTCGATCGCGGAAACCTTCGCCTCCGCATCGCCGAGATGACCCGCCTCGTCCGCCGCCTCGACGTGAACGACCACCAGATCGAACCGCTCCAGCGCTTCGACGGTCGCTCGACCCTTCGCGGCATAGTCGGTGTCGAGATACCCGGTCGCCCCTTTCACGTCGATCACATCCAATCCCACAGCTAGGGCCAAGCCGCGTATCACGTCCACAGCGGCGATGCACGCGCCGCGACATCCGTACCGCTTCGCAAACGGCTCCAGCTTCGCCGGTCGACCCTGACCCCAAAGCCAGATGTCGCCGGCCTGGCGCTCCCCGCGCCGACGACGCAGCGCGTTCACTTCGTGATCGGCAAGCACCGATTGCGCGCGCTCCATGACGCCACGAACGAACTCGGCCTCCGTCCCGGTCGGCAGGTGCGCTGCGATCGGTTGGTCGGGAATGTCGTGCGGCGGCGTGCAACGAACGCCTTCGTCGCTCAAACCCTTGACGATCATCAGGTTTCGGTACGACACGCCCGCGTGAAACCTCACGCGATCGTCGGCAACGTGCTCGTTCAGTGCGTCGATCAGACAATCGGCGTCACACTGAGAAATATGATCAGCCGTGAAATCCAGCATCCGCCCCCCGGCGATCGTCACGAAGTTGCATCGAAAGATGATTTCGTCGTCAGCGCAACCGATCCCCTGCGCAACCGCCTCCAACGGCGCCCGTCCGGTGTAGTCAGCGAGCGGGTCATACCCCATCAGCGACAATGTTGCGACGTCGGTTCCCGGGAGCAGCGCCTCAGGAACCGTAACCACACACCCTTGCCGCCCGTGATCCGCCACCCAGTCCATGTTCGACTTACGCGCGACCTGAAGCGGCGTACGTCCCTTTAACTTGGGCGTCGCCTCATCCGCAGCTCCATCCGGCAGCACGACAACGTATTTCATCACGACTCATCCACTGCGCGCCCAGACTTGCAGCGCATCAACTCAGCGACACCGGATCGACGTCGATCATCATCGACGCCTTCTTCACACGAAGCGATCCGGAGGCCTCCAACCGATCGGAGAGCGTTCGCAGATCACTCGCGTTGAGCACGCGCACGAGAAGATCGTATCGGTATTTCCCCCGAATACGAGACAACGCGCACGGACTGGGGCCCAAGACGTCCGCGTACGAGAGCGACAACGCGTCGATCGACTCCCCAACGCGCTCCGCCAGCGCCTCCGCCTCGCGCCGCACCACCTCCTCACGCTGATGTGACAGTACCACACGCATCAGTCTCCGAAACGGCGGCCAACCGATACGCTCACGAACCGCAAGCTCGTTCGCCGCGAACGCCGGAAAATCGTGCTTGAGCGCAAACCGCATGGCTGGCAGCGTCGGGTCCGTCGTTTGCACGACGACTCGGCCGGCCACGTCCGCACGACCGGCTCGTCCCGCCACCTGCGTGACCAACTGAAAAAGTCGCTCGTGTGCTCGAAAATCGCTCGAAACGCCCGACAGATCAGCCTCTACCATGCCCACAAACGAAACGAACGGAAAATCCAATCCCTTCGCGATCATCTGAGTACCGACCAGCACGTCGATCTTGCGCGCTGAAAATTCCTCGATTACCTCCCGGTAATGGCTTCGATGTTTCATCGTATCACTGTCGACCCGGCGCACGCGCACGCCCGGAAAACGCGCCGCCAGAATGCTCTCAACGCGCTGCGTACCCACACCGAATTGAACGAGCTTCGCATTACATGAAACGTTGTAACAAACG
>JADFRO010000009.1 GCA_022561255.1 Planctomycetota bacterium
TTGGTCCCTCCGGTACGCCGAATACGATCACGGTTCCCGGACAAACAAGTAATCGTCGCGTTCCCGCCGAGACGCAGATCGGCGGCGCTCGGCGCTGTCGCTTCCGGCTTGCGGACCATCCGGGCCGCCGCCCTTGAGAGTTGCCAGATGCCCGATGAAGTCGTCCTCAAGGATGGGCGGAAGCTCAGAAGGCCACCGGAATGGGTCTAAGCCCACAGTAGGGCGTTACCTGGGTGCTTGATTCGGGTTGGCACAAGTCGTAGGCCTTGCTATATTCCCGTGTTCCGCTCAGCCCGGCTGGCGCGGCTGGATGGGCGGAAGCGTCCCAAGTATTTCTCTTGCGGAATGTTGCGATTCCCCCGCGGAGTCCACGCCGACACAGACGTCGGGGCGGGAACCCGTCAGCGGATCGGGAAACCTTTTAGGAGTATCAACCGTTGAACGCAAAACGTCTTGACCTGTTGCTCCCCACCGTTGCTATCTTCTGTCTCATACTGGCCACGCCGGCGATGGGCCAGGAGGCAACCGAAGGCGCCGCCGCTCCCGCTCAATCGAGTATCCCCCTGCTCTGGTACAGCGCACCGTTGTGCGGCATCGTCGCGTTGGTCATGGCGCGCAAGTACTACAACGAAGTGCTCGCTTCGGACGAGGGCGATGCGGACATGATCAAGATCGCCGGGTACGTACGCGAAGGGGCGATGGCCTACCTCTTCCGCCAATACCGCGTCGTCGCAGTCGTGTTCCTCGTGCTTATGGCGATTCTCGCATGGATGGCCTTTGGCCTGCACGTACAGCACGGACTGGTGCCGTTTGCGTTCCTTACGGGTGGTTTCTTCAGCGGGCTGTGCGGCTACATCGGCATGCGCACAGCTACCATGGCTGCCCACCGCACGACGGCGGGCGCGCGGAAAAGCCTTAACCAGGGTTTGTACGTCGCCTTTCGCGCCGGGGCCGTCATGGGACTCGTGGTCGTCGGCTTTGCGGTGATCGACATCACCTTTTGGTTCGCCGGGTTGAAGTATTTCACGGACATGTCTCTTCATGAGATCACGGTCGTGATGCTCACGTTTGGCATGGGGGCGAGCACGCAGGCGCTGTTCGCTCGCGTCGGCGGCGGAATCTATACGAAAGCGGCGGACGTCGGCGCCGATTTGGTGGGCAAGATCGAGGCTGGGATTCCCGAGGACGATCCACGAAACCCAGCCGCCATCGCCGACAACGTGGGTGACAACGTTGGTGACGTGGCGGGCATGGGGGCGGACCTGTATGAGTCCTACGCCGGATCGATTCTGGCGACCGCCGCCCTAGGGGTCGCGTCCGCCCACGCACTGGCGAACCCGGACTTCGCGGACGACGCGATCCGCTTTCTGTCGGTCCCGATGGTCATCGCGGGGCTGGGTATCATCGCCAGCGTCTGGGGCGGAATCAACCTCGTGAAGACCGAGGAGGGTGCAACGATGGCCCAGTTGATGGCCGCCCTGAACCGCGGGCTCGTTGTATCCAGCTTGCTCATCATCGCCGTGACGTACGGTATCTGCTACGTGTTGCTGAGCGGTGTCACCGGCGTGGTGTGGTACGGCGTCGCCTCGGCGGTCGCCGTAGGCCTTGTCGCAGGCTGGCTCATCGGGCAGTTCACGGAATACTACACCAGCTACGATTTTGCCCCGACCAAGCGCATCGCCGAGCAGGCCCAAACGGGCCCCGCCACCGTCATTATTGCCGGCATCGCCGAGGGATTGAAAAGCACGTGGGCATCGCTGACGATCATCATCTTCGCCATCTTGCTGTCGTTCACGTTCGCCGGTGGAGGAGACGAGTTCATGCTCGGACTCTACGGCGTAGGCCTTGCAGCCGTCGGCATGCTCGCCACGCTGGGCTTTACCCTCGCGACCGACGCGTACGGGCCCATCGCCGACAACGCCGGCGGTAACGCGGTCATGACCAACCAAGCTCCGGAGGTTCGTGAACGAACCGATGCACTCGACGCGCTGGGAAACACGACGGCTGCGACCGGCAAGGGTTTCGCCATCGGATCGGCCGCCCTCACCGCTCTGGCTCTTCTTGCCGCCTACGTCGAAGAAGTCCGCATCGGGCAGGTCCGCGAGGCGATGGCCTACGTGAAGACCGTCGACGAAGCCGCCGGCAGTGATGACAACGCCGGCCTCAACGACGTTTATTACATGGGCTTCGGCAAGTTCGCAACCAAGATCGCGCCGGGAACGGAAGAGGCGAGCTACGACGGCTTCATGCTGCTGAGTCGCCAGGCGAGGAAAATGCTCGACGACAAGCTGGCATCGGACGGCGCCGGCAAGGTGAAGCTCACGGGACTATCCGCCGCGTCGCGGGCGAAGAACTACGTCCGGACGACGACGCTGACGGACGCCGACGGGAACGCACAGCAAGTTCAGGTCGTCTCTTCTCGAAGGGCGTCGATGCAGCAATTCATGGACTTCTACAACGTCACCCTGATGAACCCGAAGGTTCTTTGCGGGATGTTCTCGGGCGTTCTGCTGGCATTTTTGTTCTGTGCTCTGACGATGCAGGCGGTCGGGCGTTTGGCGTATCAGATGATGCTTGAATGTCGCGACCAGTTCAAGAAGGTCGCCGCCTACCTCGTCGCCGAGAAAGGTCTTACCGAATCAGAGGCGGCCAATTCGGATAATTGGCCACGCGAGCAGGTCATCTTCAAGGGCGATAAAATCCCCGACTATGCGCGCTGCGTGGACATCTCCACCACGGGCGCCCAAAAAGAAATGATCCTGCCGTCACTGCTGGCGATCGCCATACCGGTCGTCGTGGGCTTGGTCTTCGGCGTGGCCGGCGTGATGGGTCTTCTCGCCGGTGGACTGACCAGCGGATTCGCCATGGCGATTTTCATGGCCAACGCCGGCGGGGCGTGGGATAACGCCAAGAAGTACATCGAGAAGGGTAACTTCGGCGGCAAGGGCAGCGAAGCTCACAAAGCCAGCATCGTCGGCGACACCGTCGGCGACCCGTTCAAAGATACGTCCGGCCCGAGCCTCAACATCCTGATCAAGCTGATGAGTATGGTCAGCGTGGTCTTCGCGGGCCTTGTCGTCGCCTACGGACCCAAGATCAGCGCCATGCTGGGGCTGTAGAAAGTCGCAGCGCGATACTTGTTAACGGACGCTGAACGGGTGCCGTTCGGACAACTTGACGCCTCGCCCCATCGTGGGGAGAGCGGAAAGCCTCGCCTGCAGCATGGGCGAGCCGTGCTCCGAGCGCCCTTAGTCATGTTGCGGAGTGTGCGGTAGGGGTCAGGAGCCACGAGCCGTCGGAACGGGCTTCAACCGACATTCCGTGTCCCCGTGCGACTGCCTCGAACTTGAGCGAAAGTCGGGTTGGAGGATTCGCGACGACTAGCCGCCGCTCAGGGCTGTCGGTTTCCGATTCAATGATGGACTCGAAGATTGAGATGAGCTCGTCGAGGAATGACGGGGCCATCCCCTCGATGCCTTCGAAATCGACGACCATGGATGTGGTCCCGGTGGGGTTCCCGGGCGTCTTCGCGGCCGCCATCATCGCGTTCAGCGGATCTTCCAGTAAATGGGCGGACTCCCTGCTGACCAGAATTTTGTCTGTTAGAATGTCGTTGACTCGAAGCGTGACCATAGTTACGTCGGAATTGCAAGCGAGGCCAATGTCCCAGGAAACAATCGTGTTCTCCTTGCCGAACTCTCCAGCTCCTCTGTAATTTCCAACGACCCCAATCCTGAGTGAAGCAACAGCGAGCGGCCCGGTCGCCGTACGTCCTCGCTGACGCCGTACAATCCGATTCCACGACGGTGGTCCCCGGTACCGCTAACTCGCTCGCGGATGGCGAGTTCGAGGGCATCCCAATCGTAGTTTACACGCGATCGAAGTGCTTCATTTCTGCACAGGCTCTTAAATACACCAATCCCGCCGTCTGCCACGGTGCAACTGAACCGCGCACCACGCTCAGACTCATAACCTGGACGCACCCGAACGCGCCGACCTCGGACTCGCCGTGCTGCACGGCATTCAGCGCCAGCTCGCTGAACAGTTCCGTAACCACCGAGGTCAGGCCAACTACTCCGATGTCTGCGGATTGCAATCTGGCGAACGCCGCGTTGGTGATGTCCGACGCATCGGTCGTTGTCTCAAAGTGCGTGATCGGCAGAATGGTTTTCTCGTCATCGCGGGCACCAACACCGCGGTCATCGACCTCGACGCCGCGGCTTTTCAGCATGTCGAACAGGCCCAGCGATTTCAAGAAAACGCTCACACCCAAACTGTTCGGAACGAGCAACTGGCAGCGAGCTCCTCGCTTCGAAGCAAGCGTCAAGTACACTATGCACCACAGTGCAGCCGCCGGAAGCACGAATCCGCACTCGCGCAAGTCAATGTCCACCTCCGCTGCGTCGAAAGACGGGCTCCGTGGATCAGCTTGATCGAACCGTCCGGACAGATCACCCGAATGCCTGAACGTCTTGGTGTCCCTGAAGTTCTTGGAGTCCGGTTTGATGCGAAGTTTCATCAGCGTACTCGCTCGTGCCTGGTTCGCAGTCGTCCACGATCTTGAGGTTCACGGGGCGAATCATAGATTTGCCACATACGACGCGTCCTTATCTGCACCGCACCCGGCACGCGTAAGGTGATTGTCTGTCGTTCGTCAGCTAACGTCAACCCGAACGAGACAAAGACAAAACGCCAATCCCAACAGTGATTCCTTGTAGCGATCCGCCGTCTGATTGACGGACGGCCCGCTACACCACGAACGGCCAAAAATGGGGAATCAGCGGGACGGCGATGACGCCCATTAGGAGATTGAGCGGAATGCCCATGCGAAGAAAGTCCTGCAGCTTGTATCCGCCCGGACCGTAGACCATCAGATTGGTTTGATAACCCAGCGGCGTGGCGAATCCAAAAGATGCCGCCAGCATGATGGCCACGGAAAACGGCAGCGCGCTAACGCCCATGGCTGCCGCGGTCGCCAGGCCGATCGGAAACATCAGCACAGCCGCAGCGCTGTTGGTCATCATCTCCGTACACAACATGGTCATTAGATAGACGGCTGCGAGCGTTGCGAGTTGATGATCGCCCGCAACACCGACCATCACGTCGGCGACAGCCGCCGCGATTCCTGTGTTGAGCATCGCCTGCCCCATACCCAGCGAGGCGGCGATCGCAAGCAGAACTTCCCAGTTGACGTTGTTCCGCGCGACGGTGGACGAGCAGCACCGCGTCATAATCATTAAACCAGCCGCCAACATGGCGGCGTGCAGCAGCTCCAGTAAACCCGTCCCGGCCGCGACGACCATGGCCACGAAAATCGCGGCTGCCACCCCCGCCCGCTCGTGGCGTGGAGCGCGATAGTCTTCGATCCGGCTCACGAGATAGAAGTCCCGCGAATCGCGCTGTTTGTCGAGGAACGATGCGTGCGTCTCGAGTAGCAGCGAGTCGCCCGGCTGAAGAATAATGTCACCGACTTTTTTACGAATGCGCGCGCCGTTCCGCGATACGGCGATGATGGCTGCGTCGTACACCGTACGAAAACGGCCGTCGCGCACGGTTTGCCCTCTCGCCGGAAAAGAGTTGGATACGACGGCCTCGATAAGCGTTCGCCGTGCCCGCGGGGCGTCGAGCTTGAAGACCTGATTGGTGGCCGGCGTCAATCCGCGGATACGCTGCAACTCAACGACGGAGTCGACGATTCCCACGAAGACCAGGTGATCGTCCGCCATGAGTCGCGTTTGCGGACCCACCGCGGCGAGAACGTGGTCGTCGCGGTTGATCTCGATCAGATACATCGCTCGAAGGTGCCGTAGCCCGGCCTCCTGAATCGTCTGTCCTACAAGCGGGCTGCCCGGATCCACGAGCATCTCGACCGTGTATTCCTTCGGATCGTCGAACTCCTGATCGACGGGACGCCGATCGGGCAAGAGCCAACGACCGCACAGCAAAAGGTATGTGAGTCCGACCAGGGCACACGGAACCCCGACACACGCGATGTCGAACAAGCCCAGCGGTGCCCCGACCTCGGGATGCTGCGCGAGCAGACCGTTGACGACAAGGTTCGTGCTCGTGCCGATCATCGTGCACGCTCCGCCCAAGATCGCGGCGTAGCTTAGTGGTAACATGAGCTTGGACGGGGAGATGCGGTGTTTCTTGGCCCAGTCGTCCAATACGGGAAGCCACATGGCGACGACGGGAGTGTTGTTGACCAGGGCGCTCATGGCCGCCACCGGGCTCACCATGCGCAGTTGGGCTTGAAAAACCGATTTTGGATGTCCCAGCAGCCGCCCGGCCAATGCCGACATCACGCCCGTCTCCCGCAAACCCGTCGCAACGACGTACAGAACGCCGATCGTGATGACGCCGGGATTGGCAAGCCCGGACAACGCTTCGGATGGTGTGATGATGTTGAAGGTGATGAGAAGTGTGAGCGCCCCGAGAAAAATCAAGTCGGGCGCGATCCGCGTCAGGGCGAGTAGCCCGAACACGAGGAACAAAACCGCGACGGTGGTCCAAGCGTCCCAACCCATCATGGGGTCCACCGCAGGTCAGTCGCCGGCGTCCGCTTTGGGACGCTCGATCGTAATTTTCAGTACCGTATGAATCCGTTCGTCGCCCTTCTTGTCAATCCGTACCTCGCCGCGAACCTGTTCACCCTCGCGAACGTCTTTCAACGAAGCCACCGTACCGTCGATCATGATCTCCGTGTCCTCCGTGACGATAGCCGTACCGAGAACCTCCTGCTTGTGCTTTTCACTGTAATACAAAACCGTAAGCCGGCCGGTACCGTCCGAATGAACGTCGATTTTCTCAACCTTGCCAACAAGCGGCACCACCTTGGGGCCTTCGTCCTTTTTGCTACAACCAGGGACGATCAACGCAACCGCGAGCGGCAACACCACCGCAACGAAGCTGCGGGCGAAGCGAAGCCGTTGAACGTGAGGTCCGGTGCTTGGCATCTTATCACGAGCCTTCCAGGGTTTATCGTCACCACGCACGCGTGACGGAAGCCGCATTTTATCCTCCCCGAAACCCACGGCAACCGCCGCCGCCAAGCTGCAAAGGCATCAGCGTCGCGCGCGTACGAGGGAACGCTACGCCGATCACCCTTCCCCGCGACTCCGCGCCCTCTCGCGCATCGGAAGAACCACAACGCGATCGTAGCAAAGCTCATCGAGAAGCCGGTTGACCGGAGTGTCGAATCGATCGCCCGGCGGCGCGCCGGTCGATTCCACCGTTCCATCACGCGGCAACCTAACCGCGTGGATGCGATGCGTCAGCGTTTTCAGCCAGTCCTCCACAGAGCCGACGGCTGCGATCCGGTCCGCGTCGACGACCAACCCGACAGCCCAGGAGTTGGCGTTGTCGATGATTTCACGCAACTCCACCGGTGAAAGCAGGCAGCCACCGATCACCGGCTCGAGCGCCACAGCCACACCCGTATCCTCCGCCGCGAAGCGAATCGAATGGAGCAGCCCGTAAGCGAAATTCAGAGCGTCCTGGTATCGCGCGAAACCCGCTTGATCGCACTGCGACTGCAATGGCGGAATCGTCACGTTGACACATCGAGCGCCCAACTTGGCCGCCCACGGGAGCAAGGCGGCCAGCGACTCGACGCCTTCTTCGACGATCGGCGTCTCGCATCGCACCGCTACCGCGAGAATTCTCACAGCGGCGGATGGGTCGTCAAGGCGCGACGTGTCCGTAGGCCGGAACCGCTTGTTCGCACCGGAGCATGCGATGGGAGACGGCAGAACCCACTCGATACCGTCTGCGCCGGCATGGGCGACAGCTTCCGCGCAATCCGAGCGCACCTCGGCTGGCGTTGGAACTTCTTCGATGCGCAGCAGATGTTGTCGCATGGTCGCGCGCCGCTTTGTATCCGTTCCCTCGCGGAGGGATGATTCCTCCGCCTTCACCAGCAGGCCGCCGAAATCGTTTGCCCAAGCCCGTGGCCGCATTATACTCCACGGCGCAGGAAGCGTCCCGCCGCGCCGCGACGCCGCCATCGATGACGACATCGACCATGACCAGCGACTCCCGAATTCACGTGCTGCCTGACCTGCTGATCAACAAGATCGCCGCGGGGGAGGTCGTGGAACGGCCGGCCAGCGTTGTCAAGGAGCTCGTCGAGAATGCCGTGGATGCGCAGGCTTCGCGCATCGCCGTGACGGTTGAAGAGGGTGGCCGCAAACTGCTGCGCGTTACCGACGACGGGTGCGGCATGAACTCCGCGGACCTTCGTCTTGCGATCACGCCTCACGCGACCAGCAAGGTCATGGTAGAGGACGATCTGTACGCGATTGAGACGATGGGCTTCCGCGGCGAGGCGCTCGCTAGTATCGCAGCCGTCTCCAAGCTGCGCATCGTCTCTCGAACCGAAGGCGCCGTCGAAGGGTACGAGGTGCGCATGGCCGGCGACCGGTTTGAGACGGCGCAGGCGGCGGGATGCCCCGTTGGCACGACCGTCGAGGTGCGCGACCTGTTCTTTAACACCCCGGCGCGCCGCAAGTTTCTGCGGACCCCCTCGACGGAGACCGGACACATCAGCGAGCAGTTCGCCCGCATAGCCCTTGCTTATCCCCGCATCGCGTTTGAGCTCACCAACAACGGTCGCGTAACGCAGCATCTACCGGCGTGTGACAACCGATTGAAACGGATATCCAAGTTCTACGGCCCGGAACTCGCCGACGCCCTGATGCACATCGAGCGTGATGAGCGTGATGTGAACCTGGAGATCTTCGCCGCTCCGCCAGTGCAGTCCAGGGCGAACACACAATGGCAGTATGTATACGTGAACGGCCGTTATGTCCGCGACCGCTTCATTCAACACGCGATCAAAGAAGCGTATCGCGGCCTCATGGAGCCCAATCGCCACGGCGTCGTCTTTCTGTTCCTGACCGTTGATCCACGGAACGTCGACGTCAACGTGCATCCCACAAAGATCGAAGTCCGATGGGCGAACTCCAGCTTGATTCATTCCCAGGTACTCAGCGCGTTGAGAGAAACATTTCAGCGCTGCGACCTGACGCCGGCGCTGCGAACCGACAAGGCACGCGAATTCGTGAGCGAGGAGGAACAGAATCGGATTCGCCGGGAAACAGCCGACGCGCTCAAAGCTATGGCGCCCATCCAGCCGGCGACGGGTTCCGTTGGCGGAAGTTTCTCACCGGATCGGCCGGCGGGCGACTACGCTGATCGATACACGCCCAATCGAATCCAAGGCCTTGACGCCTGGAAGGCGCTCTACAGCCGACCAACGACAGAACCACCCGGTCCGATCAAAGATGCAAACGATGCGCTGGCGCCGACCCAAGTGGCGGATGCACCTTCGACGGCGGAAAATTACGCGCCCGACGCCGACCCTCAGCCGCTTCCCAACCGAGCGGTTCAGATGCACAACCTCTACCTCGTCGCCGAGACTGATGATGGGATCGTCATTATCGACCAACATGCGCTGCACGAACGGATTATGTACGAGCAGCTCCGTGCGCGATTCACGGAGGGACCGCTCGAATCTCAGCGTCTGCTACTCCCCGAGACGATCCGTATAACGCCCCGACAAGGAAGCCTGCTCGAAGACAACGCCGATTTGCTGACGCGCCTCGGACTGGAAGTGTCGGCGTTCGGAACCGATTCTGTGGCGGTCCACGCTTTCCCTACTCTGCTGAAAGACACCGACGTTGTCTCGTTTATGCACGATTTACTCGACCAACTCGGCGAGCAGCCCGAGGCCGGCCACGGCCGAGAACTTCCCGCCGGCGCCGCCACTCCGGAAGTTGTGATTCACAAGATCCTTGACATGATGGCATGTAAGGCTGCGATCAAGGCTGGGGATCCGCTGACGCCTCAGGAAATCGATGCACTGATGCAGCAGCGCCACTTGATCGACAAATCCAGCAATTGCCCGCACGGTAGGCCAACGACGCTTCGACTCACCAAGGCAGACCTCAACCGTCAGTTTAAGCGTACGTAGCAACGCTACGAATTTGTGAGGAACGGGGCGATCACGACCTCAAGCGACATTCCGTTGAAGCAACATCGAGACCATTCGCGAGACTGGCGTGAAAACCTGTACGTCTATCCCGTGATCTCGCGCCGCAGCCGAGGGCTCAGTATCGGTGTAAACCTCAACCCGGACACAGCCTGTAACTTCGACTGCGTTTATTGTCAGGTTGATCGAACCGGTCAACCGAGAACGCGCGAGGTGGACGTTGACGTATTACGGGGCGAACTCGATCGCATGATCAACGACGCAACGAGCGGAGCGCTGTTCGCCGAGGAGGCTTTCAAGGACGTTCCGCAAGGTCAGCGCAGGATCAACGACATCGCTTTCTCAGGCGACGGGGAGCCTACAACGTGCAAGCATTTCCTCGCCTGCGTCGAACTCGTCGCGCAACTGAAGCGCCAAGCGGACCTGGCCGACACAAAGATCGTATTGATCACGGACGCCTGCTACCTGACCAAACCCGAAGTGGTCGCCGGCCTGGCGATCATGGATCAAAACAACGGAGAGATTTGGGCGAAGCTCGACGCCGGAACGGAGGAATACTACCAACGCGTCAACCGGCCCAATCACCCCCTAACGCACGTCATCGACAACATCGTCGCGGCGGCGCGCGTCAGACCGATCGTGATCCAATCACTCTTTATGCGCCTGGAAGGCTTGGGGCCCGATGATAAAGAACTGACCGCCTTCACCAATCGGCTCAACGACATCACCCGCAGCGGTGGAGCCATCCGGATCGTTCAGGTCTATACCGTCGCCCGCCGTCCAGCCGAGAGCTTCGTAACGGCTTTGACCAACGAAGAGGTTGATCGGATCACCGCCCTCGTGACCGAGCACACGGGACTGCCAGCCGCGGCGTTCTACGGCGCGCCGTAGTCTCAGATGGTGTATGGGAAGGGTCAACGCGACCCGCTACAGCCCGTCGGAACCCTTGGTGATCTCACGAATCACGTTGGTGGCGTACGCGCCGGGCGGTAGCGAGAACCGCACGCGCAGGAACGCGCCGTGATCGTCGTCACCTTCATCGAGCGACGCTTCAGCCAGCGGAACACGCAGCGGTCGACGTCCGCCGTCCAGTCGCCCGCAATCTTTTCCGCTGAACTCCCGGCTGCTGATTCCCGACTCAGCCAGCACCGCCCGCTCCAAAGCGCCGGACGTTCCCGTTGCCTCGGTCATACGCCGCCCGAAGATCGGTCCGGTCGGCGATATCTCCAGCGCATCACATCGAGACTGCTCCACGCCTGCGTCCTCGACCAGAAAGCAAGCGCCGTTGCGATGTTTCCAGGCAATATCCCCGGTTTCGAGTCGATCGAGCGTGGCTAGCCTCCGCGCCATGACGTCGTTGAACAACTTGCTTTGAAAAGCGGACAGATAGAGCTTCCGCATCGTGTGATCGACCGCGCGCCAGGCGACTTTCGCATCGCCTCCGCTCTTGAAGAGCGCCCGACAAACGCGCATCTGCTGCGAGAACGTGCCGCGAGGCCAGGCTCGGGCAGCCGCTTCAAGATCACCCGCGTCGAAAAGCTCTCGCGCTCTTTTGGGCGGACCACGATCGACCGGTCCGGGGCGACCGAGCATCAAGGCAATCGCTTCGTCGTAGTCGTCCGAAAGCACCGCTCGTCCGATCTGGGCGTTGTCGCCCCTTGATCCGAAGCGTTGCGGACCAAAGTAATTCGGGACGCCGCGAGCGGAAAGTATCTCCACGATCGCGCGGGCTCGTTCCAGAGGATTGTCGATCGGATGACGAATCTTGATCACAAAACGGTTGCCGGCCAGGTGGCCGAGTTTTAGCTTGTTGGTGTGGCGACTGATCGTCAGAATCTTGATCCGCGTGAACGTCAAAGATTCGATACGCGCAGGTTCGATGTGCTCAACGCTGAGCATTTGGCGTGTAACGCCGTGGGCGTCTTTCATTCCGGCGTAACCGATGTCGCGCGGCTGCTTGCCAAGGGCCCGCGCGATGTGCCCGACGGCTGCAAGCGTCGGCAGTCCGCGCTTCTCGATTGTGAAGAAGAGATGCGTTCCCTCGCCGCAGGGATGGTACAGCGGAAGCTCTTCGACGAGAAAATCTTCGTCGAAACGCTTGATCACGCCACCGATGCCGGGAAGGTCGACTGTCAGCCACGGCAACGGCGCCAGCGCTTGAGAGCTTGGACTCATGGTTGGGGAGTGTAACCTCGGGCCATCTACGAGGAAACGGATCGCCGTCGCGACGCGGAGCATCCGTCAACTCATGCGTGACAGAGCCTAACGCGTCGTCGACGGCTGAGCCCCTGGCGTAGGAGCATCTTGATCGCGCAGAATCTCCGCGCCGATGGTGGGTTTGAAGCGTGCACGGAAGAAACGCAAGTATTTCGGTTCGTAGGTAAACTCGAGCCCGCAGATTCGGTCGCGCTTGTCCCACAGATCGACGATGGACTCAGCCGTCACGTCCATGTGAGCCTGCGTATAGACACGGCGTGGCAGCGTCAGTCTCACAAGTTCGAGCTTCGGCAGCCGATTCTCGCCGGTGATTGCATCGCGCCCGGCTGATACCGCACCACGCTCCATACCGCGAACGCCGGAATCGACATAAAGCGCCGCCGCCAGCGCCTGCGCCGGAAACTGCGATTGCGGAACATGCGGCAGAAAAGCCTTCGCGTCGACGAACACGCCGTGCCCCCCGACCGGTCTCATCACCGGCACGCCTGCCTGGATCAAGCGCTCCCCCAGGTACTCCACCTGTCCGACGCGTGCGCGCACGTGATCGAATTGAACGGATTCGACGATCCCGCGGGCCATCGCCTCCATATCACGTCCGGCCATGCCGCCGTAGGTGTGCAGCCCCTCGTATATGACGACCATGTTGCGCGCTTCGTCGGCGAGGTCGTCATCGTTGAGCGCGAGAAACCCGCCGATGTTGACCAGGCAGTCTTTCTTGCCCGACATCGTACAGCCATCGGCGAACGAACATATCTGTAGAAGAATCGCTACGATCGACACATCGTGAAAGGCGGCATCACGAACTTTGATAAAGTAGGCGTTTTCCACCGCCCGGGTCGCGTCGAGAAACACCCGAATGCCGTGGTTGTGGCACAAGTGCGATGTCTCACGAATGTTGTCCATCGAAACGGGCTGCCCTCCGCCCATGTTCACCGTCGTGTGCAGGCAGAAATAAGGAATACGTTTCGCGCCGACCTTGTCGATGAGTCGTTTCAGCTTGTCGAGGTCAACATTGCCTTTGAACGGGTGCTCGTTTTCGGGATCGTGGGCTTCGTCGATGACCACGTCGACGAACTGTCCGCCGGCGAGTTCCTGATGCAGCCGCGTCGTCGTGAAGTACATGTTCCCGGGGACGAAATCGCCGTCGTGTACGGCGATTTGACTGAGGATGTGCTCCGCCCCACGGCCCTGGTGCGTGGGGATGACGTGCCGAAATCCGTAATACTCGCGAACCGTAGCCTCGAGGTTGTAGAAGTTTCGAGATCCGGCGTAGGCCTCGTCGCCGAGCATCATCCCAGCCCATTGGTTGTCGCTCATCGCCCCCGTGCCGCTGTCGGTCAACAGGTCGATGTAGACGTCCTCGCTTCGCAGCAGGAACGTGTTGAACCCTGCTTCGGCGATGGCGCGGCGGCGCTGCTCGGGCGTGGTCATCTTCAGCGGTTCAACCACCTTGATCTTGTAGGGTTCGGCCCAGCTACGCCGCGATGGCTGCTTGCCGTCCGGTTCACTCATCGATTTTCTCACGTTTAACGTCGCCAATACCGCAGAGCGTGCCTCCAGCCCGCTCGGGGGTTCGATCGGTCGGCCCCCACGCCCTCCCTGGGGCTTGTGACTCTCATCTGCAAGAACGATGCCACGAAGCGCTGCCGACTGTGGACGACACCCCCTCAACGCCTAGGATGGCCTTGGAGGACCGGTAAGCGAGCAGGGTCCGGTCCCCATCGGTCCTCGTCAGGAGTAATTGTCGTATGAGCAACGCCGATCTCGTACGAATCTTCGAGCGTATCGCCGACCTGATGGAGATCGATGGGGCGGACCGATTCCGCATCAACTCCTACCGGCGTGTCGCGCGCACGATCAAGGACACGCCCACTGACGTCGCCGAGATGGCCAGAAACGGCGACGTGACCGATTTACAGGGCGTCGGGAAGGGTACGGCTGAGCGAATCCGGCAGTTTGTCGACACGGGCCACATCGACGTGCTCGTTCAACTCGAAGCCAAGTTCCCGCCTGGATTGCCCGCTCTTCTGGACATCCCCGGCATGGGGCCCAAGAAGGTCGGCCTGGTTCACAGGGAGCTGGGCGTAACCGGTTTGGAAGATCTCAAGAAGGTGGCTGCCTCGGGTAAACTGGCCGAGCTTAGCGGCATGGGCGTAGCCAGCGTCAAGAAAATATCCGAGGGGATCGCTTTTTTGGAGAGCAGCGGTGGCCGAACGCCGCTGGGGATTGCCCTTCCTATCGCTGAGATGTTCGCGGATCGCGTACGAGCACTTCCCGGGGTCGACCGCGTCGAGATAGCCGGCTCGCTACGACGTGGCGCCGAGACAATCGGGGACGTCGACCTCCTCTGTGCGTCCGGCGAAGGAGCGGCGATCGTCCGGCAGTTCACAGAGTTTGACGGCGTGAGGCGAGTGCTCGCAGCCGGCGATACCAAGGGATCGGTCACCATCGAGCTGGCTGATCGGCGCGAGCTACAGATCGATCTTCGCGTCGTGGAGACTGACGCGTTCGGAGCTGCGTGGCAGTACTTCACCGGTTCCAAGGAGCACAACGTACGTCTGCGCGAGCGGGCGGTCCGCCGAAAATGGCGACTCAACGAGTATGGCCTCTACCACGAGAAGCGGCGGATCGCGGGCGAGAGCGAATCGGACATCTACAAGAAGCTGGAGCTTTCCTTTGTGCCTCCGGAATTGCGCGAGGACCGTGGGGAGTTCGACCGCCCGAGCGACGCTGCGGACCTTGTAACTCTCAAAGACATTCGCGGCGATCTGCACATGCACACCGTCGCAAGCGACGGTAAGTGTACGATCGAGGCGATGGCCTGCGCCGCCAAGGAGCGCGGCTACAAGTTCATCGCCATCTGCGACCACTCCAAGAGCAGCACGATCGCTAACGGTTTGACCATCGAACGCATGAAGAAGCACATCCGCGCGATTCGCAAGGTCGATGAAGCAATCGAGGGGATCGCGATTCTCGTCGGGTGCGAGTGCGACATTTTATCCGACGGATCGATGGACTACCCCGATGATCTTCTCGCCCAGTGCGACTGGGTCGTCGGTAGCATTCACTCGGCCATGGGCAAGGGTGGATCGGGCAAGCTCAGCCCCACCGAGCGAACAATCGCCGCCATGGAGCATCGATACGTCTGCGCGATCGGACATCCGACGGGACGGCTGATCAACCGGCGGGCGCCTATGGACCTGGACATGCAAACGATCGTAAAGACCGCCAAGCGGACGGGGACGATGCTGGAGATCAACGCGAGTTGGCGGCGTCTGGACCTAAAGGATCTGCACGTGCGCCTCGCCCTCGATGCGGGCGTTGTGCTTACGATCAACACCGACGCCCATCACACCGATCAGTTTGCGCAGATGCGATACGGAATCATGACCGCCCGCCGCGGCGG
The DNA here is from genome assembly GCA_022561255.1 of Planctomycetota bacterium. Taxonomy (GTDB): domain Bacteria; phylum Planctomycetota; class Phycisphaerae; order UBA1845; family UBA1845; genus JAJRUK01. The sequence goes on from JADFRO010000009.1 coordinate 15,615, forward strand.
AGCGACGGTGAAAGACGTCGCTAATTGCCTAACGCTTGCTTCCCTGCGCAAGCGCATCGCCAAGAAACGCGACAGCTAGCGACCTTTACCACACGATTCGAGGAGCGGGACTGAACCGAGCCGCGACCGTAAGGGAGCGGTTTTCATCTGCGACAAAGGCCCGCTTCCTCACGGGCGCGGCTCTGAAAAAAGATTCTCACGCGCCCTTAGTCGACGTTCATGCCCAGATTTTTCACGAGGAATGTCCACCGGTCAGCCGCTTCCTCGATGCGCTTGGTCGTTGGTTTGCCCGCGCCGTGGCCTGCGCGCGTTTCGATGCGAATGAGCGTCGGCGCCGGCCCCGACTGCATCTCTTGAATCGTGGCTGCGAATTTGAAACTGTGCGCCGGGAAAACACGATCGTCGTGATCGCCGGTGGTGATCAACGTGGCGGGATACGCCGTTCCGGGTCTTAGGTTGTGAAGCGGTGAGTAGGCGTAAAGCGTCTTGAATTCAGCCTCGTTTTCGGGCGATCCGTAATCGGAGGTCCAGGCCCAGCCGATCGTGAACTTGTTGAACCGAAGCATGTCCATCACACCGACGGCGGGAAGGGCGGCGGCGAAAAGATCCGGGCGCTGCGTGATGCAGGCGCCGACGAGCAGGCCTCCGTTACTTCCGCCGCCGATCGCCAGCTTCGGCGTCGACGTATAGCCCTGATCGATAAGCCACTCGCCGGCAGCGATGAAGTCCGTAAAGCAGTTCTGTTTGTTGAACTTCTTGCCCGCGTCGTGCCAGGCTTTGCCGTATTCACCGCCGCCGCGGATGTTCGCCACGGCGTAGATTCCACCCAATTCCATCCACACCACGTTCTGCACGCGAAACCTGGGCGTAATGGGGATGTCAAAGCCGCCGTACCCGTAAAGATACGTTGGGTTGCTCCCATCCATCTTGAGACCGCGCTTGTGCGTGATGAACATGGGAATCTTCGTGCCGTCCTTGCTCCTGTAGAACACCTGCTTGGTCTCAAAATCTTCGGGGTTGATCGCCACTTTCGGCTCGCGGAAGATCGTGCTCTCGCCCGTCTCGAAGTCGTAGCGATAGATCGTCCGAGGGTTCGTGAAGCTCGTGTAGGAGTAGAAGGTCTCGCTATCACCGCGCCGACCGTAGAAGCCACCAGCGCTTCCGATTCCGGGCAGGTCGACCATCCGTTCCAGAACCCCGTCCGTATAGAAGATGGCGATCTGCGTGTAAGCATCCTTGAGGTAGGAAGCGACCAGCCGATTGCCGACGGAGCTAACGCCGCGGAGCGTCGCGGTTACCTGCGGGATCAGCGGCTTCCAGTTGATGCGTTCCGGCTTGGTGATGTCGATGGTCACCACGTGGCCGCGAGGTGCACGAAAATCGGTGTAGAACCAGAACTTCGTGCCGTCGTTGTCGATCAGGCGAAACTTGGCCTCAAACTTGGAAATCAGCTCCACAATCGGCGCGTTGGGCTTTTGCAAATCCTTGTAGAATACGAGGTTCTTGCGCTCGGTACCCTTCGATACGTTGATGATCAGGTAGCGCCCGTCGTCGGTGACGCTTCCCCTGAATCCCCAGTCCTTGTGGTCCTTTCGCTCGTAGACCAGCTTGTCAGCCAACTGCAGCGTACCGAGCTTGTGGTAGTAGAGCTTTTGGAAATAGTTCGAGCCTTTTAGCTCGTCGCCCGTCTTGGGCTTGTCGTAGCGGCTGTAGAAAAACCCCTTGTTGTCGTGGGTCCAGGCCGCACCGGAGAATTTGACCCATTTGACGACGTCGGTGAGATCCTTTCCCGACTCGATGTCTCGGACGCGCCACTCCTGCCAGTCGGATCCGCCGTCCGAGAGTCCGTAGGCTAAGTATCGGCCGTTTTCGCTAAGCTCGTACCCGGTCAGCGAGACCGTCCCGTCATCGGACAGCTTGTTGGGATCGAGGAGAACCTTAGGCGTGTCCTTCAGCGACTTAACCGTGAACAGTACGTCTTGATTTTGCAGGCCGTCGTTTTTCGTAAAGACGTAGCGCCCGCCTCGCTTGTGCGGTAAGCCGTAGCGTTCGTAATCCCATAGCTGCGTCAGTCGCTTCTTGATCTTGTCACGGGCGGGGATTTTTTCGAGATAGCCGAACGTGAGTCTGTTCTGGGCTTCGATCCACGTGCGGGATTCTTCGGTGTCGGGATCCTCGAGCCAGCGGTAAGGGTCCGCCACCTTCGTTCCGTGGTAGTCGTCGACCTGAGCCCCCTTTCGCGCCTTGGGGTAGGTGATCGGCTTGTCCGCGCCGCGGGCAGCTTGAAGCCCAATCAGGCCGCCGACAAACAGGGCGGCCACGGCGACCGTCACCAAACGGTGCGGACCGATCCTGGAAACGCTTGAGAATCTCACGCGGCTGATCAACGTCATCGGTTTTTCCTTTCGCATCAGACGGCCTTCTTTATGGGTGCTTGGAGGGGCGGACCCGAGGGTTCTCGACCCCGTCCACACCCGGAGCGTTGTACCCCCAGCGTGAGCTTTTCACAAGACACGGCGCGCTCCAGCGTGATCCGCACGCCTCCAGACGGAGCCCCAGACCCCACGGCGCCCGGATCCCCACGGCCGAATGGCCGGGCGAACTCGGCCGCCGGCGATTACAATGTCAAGGGTTATGGACGACGCCAAGTTGCAGAACATCCGCGAGTTGATCGCCACGTTCCCCAAGACGCCCGGGGTCTATCTGATGAAAGACCGCACCGGCAGGGTGCTCTACATCGGCAAGGCCAAGGATCTGCGATCGCGCGTTGCCAGCTATTTTCAACCCTCCGCGGATTTGCTCAACACCCGAGGTCCGGACATCTGCCGCATGGTCGAGAACGTTCACGAAATCGACTACCTCGAGTGCGAAAGCGAAGTCGACGCCATCATCAAAGAGAGTCGCCTGATCAAGGACATTCAGCCGCCGCACAACGCGATGCTCAAGGACGGCAGAAGCTTTCCCTACATCGAAATCACGACGCGCGACGATTTCCCAGGTGTCTACGTCACCCGAACGCCGCGGCTGAAGGGTACGAAACTCTACGGCCCATTCCTTTCCGCCACGAGCATTCGCGACGCGATGAACGCTCTGCAAAAGGTGTTCAAGTTTCGCACGTGCGAGCTGGAGATTCGTGACGGCGACGAATCGCGCCGATATTTCAGACCCTGCCTGCTCCATGCGATCAACCAATGCACAGCCCCCTGCGCGGATTTGATTGCCAAGGGCGATTACAAAAAAGACGTCGACCGCCTGAAACGATTCCTTGCGAGTAAGCGCAGCGCCGTGGTTCGGGATATGAAGAGGGAGATGCAGGACGCGTCGAAGGCGCTTCGCTTTGAGGAGGCAGCCGCCGTTCGAGATCGGCTCAAAGCCATCGAATCGCTGGCGCTATCGGGTGACGTGCAAGAACACCTGCAGCCGGAAGTGTTCTACATCGATCCGCGCGAGGGGCTTGACAAACTGGCGGACCTGCTCGGTTTGGAAACGCCGCCGCGTAGCATGGAGTGCATCGACATCGCCCACCTCCAAGGAGAGGAGACGGTCGGCGCGCTGGTCTGTTTTATCGACGGGAAATCGTTCAAGCCCGGTTACCGCCGCTTCAAAATCAAAACCGTCGACGGCGTGGACGACTACGCTTCCATACGCGAGGTCATCACCAGGCGTTATCGCTACGCCGCTCAGGGTGAAGAACTTTACCCGGACGTGATTCTGATCGACGGCGGACTGGGTCAGCTTCACGCGGGGTTGGCTGCGTTCGACGAGATGGACATGCGACCGCCGATGGTCCTGTCGTTAGCCAAGCGAGAGGAAGAGGTCTACATTCAGGCGAAGTCCGCCCCCGTTCGCCTACCACGGAACAATGCGGCTCTTCGACTGTTGCAATCCATGCGCGACGAGGCCCACCGCTTCGCCCAACATTATCACCACACGCTACGCAAGAAGAGGACGTTCGACGAGGACGTCGGGCAACCTCGCACGCGCGGACGCAAACCGCCGCCGAAGCGCCGCTAGCACGACAACGCGGGTTACGGATCTGGTGGGATGCATCGGCGGCAGTTTTTGAGGGTGATTCCGAGGGCGTGGAGTTGGCGGATGCGTTTTCTACGGTGCGATCGGCGTGCTTTGGCGTTGCGATGTTGCGTGATACCGATTCGCTCAACCACATACTTCAACAGTTTGCTCCGTGCAGAACGTGTGAGGCTTCGCGCTTGAATGGACGCATGCGTCGCTCGGCGAAGCTGCTGGAGTGTCGGACATTTTTTCCCCCGCCACGTCGATCTGTTTCAACCGCGTGCGTGCCAGGAACAGATGGCTGATCACCGTTACGATCAAGTGTCGTTGGATGGCGCGATAACGCCGGCACTCGAAGTGGTCGAGCCCCAACAACCCCTTTTCATCCTGGAAGCATCGTTCGATGTGCCAGCGAGAGAAGGCCACATGCAACATGCGTTCGATCGACGTGGTGGCTGAGGCGTTGGAGACGAAGTATTTGATCTCGCCGGTCGATGGATGTTGCGCGACGATCAACC
>JADFRO010000271.1 GCA_022561255.1 Planctomycetota bacterium
CTATTGGATGGAGTCGGGGGGGCCGCAGCGACAACGCGCCAGATTATGTGCCAGGCCCCTGGACGTGGGCCGTGTGCTGCGCGAAACGCTGTTCGACAAGACGAAAAGCGTCGTCTTGACCTCTGCCACGCTCGTGACCGATACGAAATCCCCGTTTCGTTATCTTCGCAAACGATTGTGCCTGGAGGACGTAAAGGGTCTTGTGCTGGGTTCACCGTTTGACTTCCAGCAGCAGCTAAAGGTTTACATCGAGGCTAAGATGCCGGACCCGAGCGACTCTACCGCGTTCGTGCCCGCTGCCTGCTCGGCGATTCGCAAGTACGTTCGGATGACCAAGGGCCGGGCGTTTGTGTTGTTTACGAGCTACAAGATGCTCCGCGAGTGTGCGGAATTGCTTGGCGATTTCTTCGCGGAGCAGAAGATGCCGCTGCTGGTACACGGATCGGGTCTGGCACGATCGCAGATGCTTGAATCGTTCCGCGCGACGCCGCGTAGCGTGCTCTTCGGGACGGATACGTTTTGGGCCGGCGTGGACGTTCCCGGTGATGCGCTCAGCAACGTCATCATTGTTAAGTTGCCTTTTTCCGTGCCGAATCACCCGGTGGTCCAGGCGCGCATCGAGCGCATCAGGGAGGAAGGCGGGAACCCATTTATCGACTTCCAGTTGCCCGAGGCGGTGTTAAAGCTCAAGCAGGGTGTGGGCAGGCTGATCCGAACCCGGCGCGATCGGGGAATCGTGGTGATCCTCGACCCGCGCGTAAAAAGCAAATCGTACGGTAGCCGTTTTCTGCGGGCCCTACCGGAATGCGAGGTCATCGTTGCAGACTAAGATCGCCTCTGGTGAAATCGCAAAGGACAAGACGCCAGGTGCCGCCGCCGTGGGACCGAGAAATCTGCTCGAAGTACGTGACCTGAGCGTTTCCTTCTCCGGCCGTGCGGGCGAGGTGCTTGTCGTCGACGGTGTTTCGCTCAGCGTTAGGTCGGGACAGACCGTTGCGCTCGTCGGAGAGAGTGGTTGCGGTAAGAGCGTGACCGCGTTGTCGATCATGCGACTGATTCCCCAGCCGCCCGGTCGCGTGGTCAGTGGGCGCATCCTGTTTTTCGACTCAACGTCAAGTGACAAGGACTGTGTCGTAGCGAACGGCGACGCCGAGGTGGCGACGGATTTGCTTCAGCTCGACGCCGAGGCCATGCGGCGTATTCGCGGAAACCGAATCGCGATCGTTTTTCAGGAACCCATGTCGTCGCTCAACCCGGTCTTTTCGGCGGGAGATCAAGTCGCCGAGGCTATCGAGTTGCACCAAGGTCTTAGCCGGCGGCGCGCGTGGGAGGCAGCCGTCGCGATGCTGCAAAAAGTCGGCATCCCCGATCCGGCGGAGCGTGCATGCGATTATCCTCATCAGATGTCGGGCGGAATGCGTCAGCGGGTGATGATCGCGATGGCACTTGCGTGCCAGCCCTCGCTGTTGATCGCCGACGAGCCGACGACGGCGCTTGACGTGACGACGCAGCTTGGGATTCTCAATTTATTGCGGGGGTTTCAGCGAGAATCCGGCATGTCGGTCCTGCTGATCACGCACGACCTAGCCGTCGTCGCGGAGTCGGCGGATTATGTGTACGTCATGTACGCGGGGCGGATCGTCGAGCATGCACCCGTAGAGACACTCTTCGCCAACCCGTCGCATCCCTATACGCAGGCGCTTCTGCGATGCGTGCCCACGATCCACGACGATGCTTCGAGCAAGCGGCGACTTAGCGTGATTCCGGGCAACGTTCCGGACCCCGGCGATTGGCCGACGGGCTGCAGGTTCCACGTCCGGTGCTCACTGACGCGCGACCGAGCGGGAACGTCCCGGCGAGCGACGGTTGCGATCGGACCGGATGTCGCTTTGAGGCGGTGCGTGGAGGCGTACGACGCGGAACCTTCCGGCCTGCCGCATCTCCAGCAAATCGCGCCGAATCACCACGTTGCGTGCTGGGAGTGCGAATCAACGCAGCACATCAACCGAGTCGCTGCAGCAGCGCCTTGAGGAATCCGTGCAGGAGCGGTTTGGGAAGATCACCGATCGGTGGCGGCGAAGGGTCGAGCATGAGTCGGTCGACGTAGTCACGCGCGCTGGGGCCTGCACGTTTGAGCCGAGCGGCGAGTTTGTCCGCGTCGTCGAGTTTCGAGTCGCGCATGGCGATGACGAAGCGCTCGACGATCTTGTCCACGTCGATGGCTTCTCCGGATGTCTCCCCCGCTCGACGCCCGCCCTCGGAATTCGCGCCGGCGTCGGTATCACGCTCGACGGCCGACGTGAGACGGGCCGTTTCACGTCGAAGTTCTTCTTCGCGCTGCCGTTCCTGCGGATCGATGGGGGCGATGGGAATGCCTTCGTCATCATCGCTGATGGTGGGAATGTAGACGTCGCGACCGCAATAGGGACACTTGCCGTGTCGTCCACCGGCGGTGTCGGGTGCTTTGATCAGCTTTTCGCACTGGGGACAATGCAGCTCGATGCTCATGGCCGAATCCTCGAAAAGATTCGCGGCGCACGTCTACGCGCTCGCAGAGAGGCGGGCAATCTCCGTTCCCGGCCACCGAGGTGTGCGATTACTCGGATCGACTTTGGGCGGAGCGTCGCGATCGAAAGATCAATCGTATCGGAATTTCTCCGAAGGGCAAACGCTCTCGGAACCGGTTGAGCAAGAAGCGTTCGTAGTCCTGAGTGACCGACGACGCGGCGTTAACAAAGATAACAATCGTGGGCGGTTGAGTGGCGATTTGCGTTGCATAATAGAATTTCGGGATCTTTCGGCCACGCTTCGCCGACGGCGTGTTCTTCGCCAGGGCTTCTCTCAGGGCTTGGTTGAGCGTTCCCGTACCCACGCGCGTTCTTGACTGTTTGAAGAGCGAGGACGCCAGGTCGACGGTGGAATCCATGTTGCGGCCGCTCTGGGCGGAGGTGAACGCTACGGGCGCGAAGTCAAGTTGGGGAAGTACTTCCATGAGATAGTTACCATACGTTTCCGTCGCTGTCCGGTGCTTGGCGAGATCCCATTTGTTGACAACGAGAATGCACGGTTTGTACGACGCGACGACGGTGTGGGCGAGGCGCTTGTCGACTTGGCCTACCGGAACCGTGGAATCGATCAGAAACAAGATGACGTCCGCTCGGTGTATGGAAGCCGCCGCTCGCGTGTGGGCGTAGAACTCGATGTCGTCGGCGATCTTGTTCTTCTTGCGGACGCCTGCCGTATCGATGGCGACAAGGGTTCGGCCGTCTCTTTCGAAGCGCACGTCGATACTGTCACGCGTCGTACCCGGAACTTCGCTGACGATGACGCGCTGCTCCCCGGCGAGTGCGTTGACGAACGTGCTCTTACCGGCGTTGCGCTTGCCGATCAAAGCGATCTTCATCGCCGGTTCGACCGGTTCTTCGTCACCAATACCAGCGATCCGCTCGGCCACGAGATCGATCAACTCTCGTCGGCCGTGACCGTGAAGGGCGCTCACGGTAACCGCCTCGCCGAATCCCAGGCGTATGAACTCACCGACTTGCGTATCGAGATGGGGCTCGTCGACTTTGTTGGCTACAAGCTGAACGCGCTCGCAGCGCCGCCGCAGCAGGTCAGCCGTCGAGCGGTCCAGGGCGGTAACGCCCTCGCGACCGTCCACCACGAACAGAATCAGATCGGCCTGATCGATGGCGAAGCGAATCTGTCGCTCGACGTGTTCGCTAAGGTCATCGCGGTCGACGACGCCGTGCCCGCCGGTGTCGACCAGTTCGCAGTAGGTTTCGTTCAATTCGCACACGGTGGTGACGCGATCGCGCGTCACCCCGGGTGTGGACTCGGTGATGCTTGTGCGGCGTCCGGTGAAGACGTTGAACAGGCTGCTCTTTCCGACGTTGGGTCGGCCGACGATGGCGACGATGGGTAGTGGCATAACTTATTCTGCAACAATAACTTAGCATCCAGGAGTGGTTCGCGCCTGGGCGGACCCGGCGGGACGCCGCGTGGGGGGCCGTGCAACTCACAGCCGCTTGGCGAGAGTCCACAGGATTTGTGCGTACGTGTCAACATCGCCGCTTATCGGCGGTGGCGTGTGGCATGGCATTTGCTCCGCCCTGACGGTGCGGGACCGGTCCGGTTTTCAGGTTAAATAGGTGAAGCCGCAGGCGGCGTGGGTGTGTGGTCGGGCGGCGTACCGATCGTCGAGCGGCCGGGAGGCCATGCCATCTACATCGACGCGCGGGCGTTTTGTCCGGACATCCCCCCTTCGAGCTTTCCCGGTTAGGCCATCGTCTGCGGTTTGAATCGCCACACGGGCATTCACGCGGTGGAATCGGGAGCCTGACGTTCGGGAGCGACGACAGACCGGCAGAAATGGAGTTGGTGCGGACGGCGATTCCAAGGCGTGCCTACACGCAAGGCCACGTCGACTATGTCGCTGAGGCTGTCCTGGAGGTTTTTGATCGCCGCGATACACTAAAGCCG
>JADFRO010000272.1 GCA_022561255.1 Planctomycetota bacterium
AACCTGACGCCTTCCCACACACGCTCTAAGTCGAGGCCGCCTCCAGTTTGGCGATCGAGGTCGCGTCGTCGATGACAAGCAGTGTCAGCTCTCCATCGACCTTGCGGAGTTTGAGACGCTTAAGCCACAGCTTGTCCTTGACGCCGTGCGCGTACCAGCTTCCCGTCGGCAACTCCTCCCACGCGTCGACAACCCCCACGGCGCATGATTCGATGAATTGATCCCGCCGATGAGAAACCTGCGTTACGCGGACCGGCGTACCCGGCGGAAACTGTTCTTCAAGCAGCATGACTTGCCTCACTGGTGACCACAAACGGCGTTCGCAAGCGATTCGAGGTCAGCGAACAAAGAAACCATCTCCACGCCGCCGTCGTAGGGATCGTTGTAGCGATTGATCCAAGCGAACGCAATGCCGAGGCGGTTGGCTGTTGCGCCGTCGTGAAACAGACTTTGTGCAGCATGGAGCACGGTCGGGCGCTTGGCCCCTAGCTGTCGATTTCCTCTAGCATTCGACGATCGGCCTCTTACAATCGAACGACGGGTGCAACGCCATGGCCAACACCGGAATCGTTATCGACAGAAGGTTTCAAGAACACCTCACCGGTGCGGATCATCCCGAAAAACCCGAGCGCCTTGCACGCATCACAGACGTCCTTACGGAGCGTGGCCTCGTTGACGCCTGCATATCAATCACCGCGACGCCCGTTGATGCAAACCTCGTCCGCTTGAACCACGACGACGCGTACCTAACACGATTGCAGCAAGCCTGTGAAGCCAATCGACCGTTCATTGACATACCGGACAGCCGAATCTGCCCCGACAGTTGGACGATCGCTCAGCTCGCCGCCGGTGCGGCGATCAATGCCGTCGACGAAGTATTCGCCGGTCGCGTAGACAACGCGTTTTGCGCCGTCAGGCCTCCGGGACATCACGCCGAGCGTAACGTCTCGATGGGTTTCTGTCTGCTGAACAACATAGCCGTCGCCGCGAGGCATCTTCTCGAAAACCACGGCCTGTCGCGCGTTTTGATTCTCGATTGGGACGTTCACCACGGCAACGGAACGCAGCATTCCTTCGAGGAGGACTCGTGTGTGATGTACATCAGCCTGCACGGTCACCCCGGCGTGGTTTATCCCGGAACCGGGTTCGTTGACGAGCGAGGGCGCGGGGACGGCGAGGGATTCACGCTGAACGTGCCGATTCTTCCGCCGGGACGAGACGACGTGTGGCGCCGAGCGTTCGACGAATTCGTTCTACCGGCTGTAGCCCGGTTCGACCCGCAGTTTGTGCTGATCTCGGCCGGCTTCGACGCCCACCGTGACGATCCGCTTGCTCCGCTCGAGCTGGAAACGGAATCCTATGGATGGATGACCGACGAGGTGGTTCGTATCGCGCGGGATCACTGTGACGGGAAACTCGTGAGCCTTCTGGAAGGTGGGTACGATCTGAACGCCCTGGCGGACTCCGTCGCGCTACACGTAACGCGGCTTCTGGACGCTTGATCTGCGCCCCGCGCCGCGGGCTCTCCTGCGGAGCGTAGCTCGCCCGCGCGGTTCCCCTACGCCCGATGTTACGCGAAGGTCGACGTTCCTAACATTTGAACACGGCGGATATCCTGAACAAACGCTCAACTACCCTTCGTCGAGCTGAACTTTCACCGACCTGGGCCTGCTCGATGCCGACTTGGGGATTGTGATCTCCAAAACGCCCCCACTGAAGCAGGCTTCTATTCGGTCGGGATCGATCGCCGTTGGCAGGTTGACGCTTCTACAGAACGTACCGAATCGTCGCTCACTGCGCAGCGACGCCGTCGCTCCGCCGGCCTGCTCGGCGGCAATGCGCTCGCCGCGAAGCGTTACCGTGGTGCCGACGTGGCTTACGTCGATCGAGTTGGCGTCGACGCCCGGCACGTCCGCGTAGATCACGAAGCGCTCCTCGAACTCGTATACGTCGATCGGCGGCGCCCACTGCTGTCCGTCGAACGGCGGCATGCACAGCCCGCCGTGCCACACGCGCTCGATCAATCGGTTCATCTCATCCTGGAATGTGCCCAGGGCTTGCTGCGTCTCGTGGATGGGTCGGAAGGTCATGGTGCAGGACTCCTTTTCGAGCCGGGGAACATGCGCGCACGCGGCGACGCATCGATTCGCAACGACATTATACCAATGGGAACCCCGCGTAGTCGATGACCAGGCTCGGCTTTTTTGAGCCGCTCGCCTTTCTCCATGCTCTGCCCGATAATCTGCTTTGCCCGATAATCCCGTGGAAAGCGGTGTGGTCGTGGTCCGTGACGCGGGGGCAAACTCCGTTTGTGTGCATCGCTCGACCCCCCTTTCATCCCCCCTTAGCAAGGGGGGATGAAAGGGGGGTGCCGGCACTCGATTGCGGAGAGGGCTTTAGTGGCGAACCGATCGGGATCGGTAGGATCCATCGCCGGGAAAGAGATCATGGCCAGGCGGCGACGGAAAAAGCGGTCCAAAAACCCTGCTGTCAACGAGGAGCAGGCCCGCGCACCGCGAGGCGTGGGTCATCTTCGATGGTCCAGGCGAATTGGTTTTTCGCTCGTTCCGGTCGTGGTCTTGATTGGTGGAGCGGAGGTCGCGCTGCGCCTGGGGGAATGGGCCAAGCCGACGATGCGGAATCTGCCCCTGCCCGCGGAGTATGCGGGACTTTTTGAGCCCGATGACGAGCTGTTCTGGTCGCCCGGGGCGAACCTTGAGATCACCTATCGCGGCGTGACCGTCCGGACCAACGACTTGGGGCTGCGGACGCGCGACGTAGCCGAAAAACCCGAGGGGCAGTTTCGCATCCTTTCGCTCGGAGAGAGTTCCACATTCGGCATCGGCGTGGAAAACGACGAGACCTACTCCGCGCTGCTCGAAGAGTTATTGCGCGACGGGTTCGGGAGCGCGTCCGTACGGGTCATCAACGCCGGCGTGCCGGCCTATTCGTCTTTCCAGAGCGTTCAGTATCTAAAGACGCGAGGTCTCGCGCTGGAGCCCGACTTGGTTTTGTTCTATCACGAGGTCAACGACTACCTGCCCTCGACGTTTCGCGACGGATCGAACACCGAAGTGGGCATCAGCTCGTCCGACAAGCAGCTCTATCATTCTCGAAGCGGAGGTCTCGCCCGCCGTCTGCTGCGATACTCGGCGCTACACCGTTTCATCACCTACCGCGTTGCGAGGGGCCGCATTCGAGCGTTGCAAGCGTCGCCATCAGGCAATCCGCTTGCGCAGATCGGACTGCCCGACATCGGTTTGCCATCACGCATCGTGGAAACGGTAAACGGAAAGGACACGGAACCGACGCTTAACGCTCGCTCGTTGCCGCGACGCGTTACGTCCGTCGAACGCACGGAGATTCTCGAAGAGTTGGTGTCCATATGCCACGAGCATGGCATACAACTGGTCATCATTCATCCGTCATATCGTGAATCGTCACCGCACACATGCGAGCTGACGCGACTTTGCAACCGGCGCGGCGTCACAATGTACGACGCTCGCGGCGCGCTGCACCCCAACGACGCGGCGTCGATGTTCCTTGATGCGTGGCATCCCACGACAATAGGCCATCGGCGATTGGCCAACGGACTGGCGGAGTTCTTACTTTCCAAGAATCTGATCCGCCAAGCCGGCTGAGGGTGCGCCATTCTTCGCGCAGCGAAGGGGGGGGAATGGATGCGCGTCCGTGACCTCCCCCCTTGCCAAGGGGGGATTGAGGGGGGTCGAGCGGTCCTGTTGCGCGGCGAAAACCCTTGAATCCTGGAAGCCCTATCTGTATCATGAGTAGATGTTCGTCTGGGCACGCACCAGACGGACTGGCTGGTCGGAGGAAAGCCGGGGCAACTCCTTAGGGCACACCGCGGCGCCATCGAGCAACGTGTGGAGTCAAGTGGGCTAGCGCAGTAACCCGGAGGGTTGGTCATGAGCGCTCGACTCGCCGTTTTCTTGGCTGTTGTCGCGACGCTGAGTACCACCGTTGCCTCGCGCGCGGATAAGCTCTATGTCACGGAGTTCAGCGATGCCGCATCGCGCGTCCTTCGGATGAACCTCGATGGGAGTATGCAGGAAGAGTTGTTCGCTTCCCTATCGCCTCGCGTGGCCTCGGGCATTGCCGTAGATTCTCGCAATGCGAAGCTGTATCTTTTAGCCATATTCGGTGGAGTGGACGGAATCTACCAGTCGAACCTGGATGGATCCGCCTTGAGGCCAGTCTTGGCAGATGACGCCGGGTTCAATGAGTTCATTTCCGATTTTGACGTGGATACTCGGAAGGAAACGATCTATTTCGTGGGCGATTTGTTTGGGTCGATTTACCGTGTCGACGCATCGGGGGGTGTACCGGATGTGATACATCTAGCAGCGGATGCCGTTGGCGTAGCCGTCGATTCGAAGCGCGAGCAGTTGTATTGGATTGATGCGCGCGCGGGCGCGGTTCTTCTTCTCACCGTGACGCGCGAAGACCC